>JAAHGR010000506.1 GCA_010672425.1 Symploca sp. SIO2E6 | reverse complement strand
GTAGAGTACAGCCATGACTCAAGCAAGTGAGCTATATTCTTTGTATGAGGTTGATAATGAGAAATGGTTAGCACAAACAATAAAATTAATAAAAGGTAAAAAACTAGGAGATCTCGACTTAGAGCATTTAATTGAGGAATTAGAAGCAGTGAGTCGTAGAGATAAATTTACGGTTGAAAGTTTACTAGAACAAATTATCAGGCATTTATTACTGCTTCAATATTGGCAAGAGGAATATGAATATAATGCCAATCACTGGCAAGCAGAAATTATGAGCTTTAGAACCCAACTTGGTGATTATTTAACTCAAAACCTGCGTAATCATTTACAGAAAAATCAAGCAAAAGTTTATCAAAAAGCCTTAAAATATGTCAAGAAAAAAACTGGTATGATGATTTATTTTCCTGAAGATAATCCCTATACTCTAGAACAATTATTATCTCAAGATTGGCTACCTTAATCACTTCTTTAGGGTGTGGGGTAGGTTCTTCCGGACATGTTATGCTATATAGCAGTTCTCACATCTGTGAGGTACAGCTAATTGTGGTGAGCCTATTCCCCATTCCCCATTCCCAAAAACCAGGATCTTTGTACCTCGTCATCAAGGCATTGTATGGCATTGTAGGAATGGGAGGAGCCTACAAAAGCGAATCCCACCAAGAAATGCTAGTCCTGCAAAAGTCCTTTCGACTCCAACCATTCCCGATTGAATAGTCGGGATTGATAACGGGCACCACCATCACACAATACAGTAACAATAGTGTGACCCGGTCCCATTTGTTTAGCGAGGGCAACTGCTGCTCCGACGTTAATACCGACAGAACCCCCCATGAATAGCCCATCTTTCTGAAGTAGCTGATAAATTACTCGCACACATTCAGTATCATCAACTTGAAGCGCGTCATCAATGGGAGCCCCTTCTAGATTAGCTGTAATGCGGCTGATACCAATGCCTTCTGTAATTGATCTGCCTTCGGCTTTAATTTCCCCAGTTTTGACATAGTTGTAAAGACCGCTGCCCATCGGATCAGCTAAGATGGATCTAATGTTGGGATTTTTTTCTTTCAAGTACATAGAGGTACCTGCGAAAGTCCCTCCAGTACCAGTAGCAGATACCCAGGCATCAATCTTCCCTTGGGTCTGTTGCCAAATTTCTGGACCGGTGGTTTCGTAATGAGCTTGTCTGTTGGCTAGATTATCAAACTGATTTGCCCAAACAGCATTTTCCATCTCGCTAGCAGTACGTCCAGAAAGCTTGACATAATTATTAGGGTCTTTGTAAGGTACGGCAGGGACAGTACGAACTTCGGCTCCCAAAGTCCTTAAGGTATCGATCTTTTCTTGGGATTGAGTTTCTGGAATAATAATCAGGCATTTGTAACCTTTGGCATTACAGATATGAGTTAAACCAATGCCAGTGTTGCCAGCTGTACCCTCAACTACAGTGCCTCCAGGCTGAAGCAATCCTTTGGTTTCGGCATCATTAATAATATAAAGAGCCGCTCTATCTTTTACGGAACCACCAGGGTTGAGAAACTCAGCTTTACCAAGAATTTCACAACCAGTTTCTTCGCTAAAACTGTTGAGGCGTATAAGTGGTGTGTTGCCAACTGTTCCGACAAAGCCTGCTTTAATATCCATTGAAATTAGTAAATTGTTGATTGTTCCAATGTAGGGGTCTGGGGAGATAGGGAGATGGGGAGATGGGGAGATGGGGAGATGGGGGGATAAGCTTATCCGAATAGTATTGGAAGAGTAAGTTATCCTATATTGGGAGTAGATTTGCTTGTTTTTATCCCCTGCTCCCAATTCCCAATTCCCAATTCCCAATTCCCCATTCCCAATTCCCAATTCCCAATTCCCCAATTCCCAATTCCCAATTCCCTTTACTTGTTAGGCTGGGGAGTCATCCGCAAGTAAGGCTTAACTACCTCGTAACCTTTGGGGAACTTCGCTTTCAATTCTTCAGGATCTTTGAGGGATGGGACAATTACACAGTCGCCTCCATCTTTCCAGTTAACTGGGGTCGCTACCTGGTAGTTATCCGTCAGTTGCAAAGAATCAATGACTCGCAAGATTTCATCAAAATTGCGTCCGGTGCTGGCAGGGTAGGTGAAACTAAGGCGTAGTTTCTTCTGAGGGTCGATAATGAAGACAGTACGTATCGTTAAAGTATTGCTAGCATTGGGATGGATCATATCATAAAGGTCAGAGACCTTTTTATCCGGATCCGCCAAAATCGGGTAGTTGACCGTTGTCTTCTGAGTTTCGTTGATATCACCCAACCAGCCTTTGTGAGAATCAACATCGTCAACACTCAAAGCTAGGACTTTAACGTTGCGCTTCTCGAATTCAGGCTTGAGCTTAGCAACTTCACCTAACTCTGTGGTGCAAACCGGTGTGAAGTCGGCTGGGTGAGAGAACAACACTACCCAACTGTCCCCTGCCCAGTCATAAAGGCTAATTTCGCCTTCAGTAGAATTCTGTTTAAAATCTGGTACGGTATCGCCTAATCGAAGAGTCATCGTTAAATTTATTGGTCTTTACCTATTGAGCAACTTTATATCTTGCCATAAAACGCCGATTTCTCAGTCGTCATTGAAATTAATTGTAAAAATTACGCAAAATCAATACTTTCAGCTCTCCCCTGCTTGCTGTATTGGAGGTATTGTTCACATAAGATGAGATAATGGACACAAAAATTAAACTAACTGAACAGTTGTATAAGTTCTGTTCATCGTTAATGCTCTGTTGTACAAGCTAAGGAGTTATGTTGATGAAAAGATTGATTCGTCTACTGGCAGTCTTGACCATGGCAATCGGCTGCTTGGGGTTAACCCAGCAGGTAATGGCTTCGCCGATGCCATTGACTTACCTGGATTCATTTGGTATTGCTACTTGGCAATCATCCCCTGTGTTGCTGGCAGAGGCTCCTCCAGTTAACCCTGCTGATGCCAAGCTGGCTACCGAGTATGGTGACAAGGAAAAACTTGATTTGAACAATACCCATGTTCGATATTTTCGTAACTATCCAGGGTTCTACCCCACTCTAGCAGGAAAAATTGTTCAGAATGCTCCCTATGATTCAGTAGAAGACGTTTTGAAAATTCCGGGACTCAGTGAAAGACAGAAAGATCGGTTGCAAGCTAACATTGATAGCTTTACTGTCACTGATCCAGCAGCTGTTTACAACGAAGGTGATGATCGCTACAATCCTGGTGTCTACTAAGGACTTTGGTCATTAGTCATTGGTCATTGGTCATTCGAGAGTGACACATTAGCGCTATAGCAATCCTATCTAGGTCGTAGCAATTTCTGAAAAGCTATCCTTGCTATACCTAGGTTTCAGCCGATCACTTACTATATCCTATTTAGGATTGCTATAGTGAGTAATAACATAGACGCGCTAGCAGCTTCATCCAAATTAGAAACCTTAAACCTAATACTTTCTTATGTTGTTTGTTGTTTGTTGTTTGTTGTTTGTTGTTTGTTGTTTGGGAATTGGGAATTGGGAATTGGGAATTGGGAATTGGGAATTGGGAATTGGGTAAATCTAGTCTTGACTCCTCCCTTGCCACTTGCCACCTGCTTCTCAAGAGTGTTGATAACGGGGAAAACTTGGTAACTGGATTGCGGCTAAGGACTTGAGCTTTTTAGGACGACGTAAGGGATATAGAACAGGTGAAGGCCAGCTGGATTGGGGTAAGAGTACTTCATCTGACGCTGCTTCCTGATTTTCGGCCTCTTCCTCCGATACTTCCCTAGGAATTGGAGTATCATGATCTAAACCCCAAGCATCTTCTGACCAAGGAGACTCTTCTGTATTAATTAGGTATAAATCTGACTCATTAGCTGAGGCTGAGTTAATTTCTGATGCTGAGCTCAAATCTCCTTCAGACTCAGCTACATGGGAGGGAGGTTCTGATAAACCAAATGCTTCCGCTAGAGAATTCATTTGCTCGAGTACTTCCTTCTCTACTTCCAATTCGTGGGCTACACTTTCTTCCACTGCAGCAAATGTAGCATCAATTGAATCAGAACTATTCCCTGAGGAGAGTTGCTCAGGTTCAGCCATCGGTACAACATCATTTGATGGTGCTTTGAGGGCATCCATTTTTAAAGGCAAATCAAACCGTATTGGTTGTTGCCATAGAGGATCGACAGGGGAGCGATCTTCTGGCACTAACTCTTCGCTTGACCAAGGTTGAATTGGTTGGGTTTTGGGAAAAGAATAGGGCTCAGTAAGGGGAGTTCCTGAATGAGATTGTTGCCCCGCTGCCGTCATCGGTGGGGTCATTTCTAGAGATTTTTCTAAAGCTGCTTTGAACTGTAGAGTTTGACGTTGCTGTCGGTAAAGACGTGCTCGGAGTTCTCGACAGGTATTTGCCGCTTGTAACAACTGTTGAGATTGCTCATTGTAGCGCTGCTGGGTTAGAGCACATTCTCTTTCTAGTTGAGCTACTCTTTGTTGAGAGGATTCTAACTGTTCTGATAAGGTTTCAATTAAAATTTGCTGGCGTTGGGCAGCTTGATGGGAAGATTCGAGGGTATGGAAGAGACGGGTTAGTTGCTCTTTGAGAGTATTGAGTTCCTCAGTTTGTTGAATGAGTAATTTTTCGTGCTCGTAGTCTTGCCGTCGCTGTGATAATAACTCTTCCTGTTTTTCCCTTAATGCCTGCTGGAGTTGACTGACTTGCTCAAGTAAGCAACGGTTACGCTGGCGCATTCTTTGAGCTAGGGCAAGCAAATCAGAGTCATTAGTCTCAGAGTCTAAATCTTCTGCATCTGTTAGTTGTTGGTGGCTCGCTTCTGGGATAGGCTCCTGGGACTCAGGCAAAGCAGAGATATTGACAGTCTGGGAATTCTCTGGAGCTCCTGTCTCATCAGGCACATTAACTTCACTGTCATCTGTTGATGCAGTTGCTTCAAAGGGGGTTGGATTATTTGGGATGTCAGCTTCACTCATGGCTCTTCTTCGAGAAGATCAGAAATTGACGACTAGGGCAAATAGGATTCAAAGGAATTAGGGATAGGGAAAGGATTTTTCTCTGTTTGCTCTAGAGAGCCGGTCAAGTATTCTCTAGAAACCGGGTTTCTCATGACGACGACAACGAAATATCAGCATTTCCCCAAAAGAAACCCGGTTTCTTGACCGATTTTTCTCTGTTTGCTCTAGGCAAGGTGTGCACGGAGTCTAACTTAACATCTCTGTTAAAAAATCGCGATGCATCAACGCCCGGTCCACCAATGACTGAATTTGGTCACCATTGAGTGGATCGCCATTAACATAGTATTCTAGCCAAGTCTTGCTGATCAAATTTGGGTCATCTGGCAGTTGCTTTAAATCCCATCCCGGCAAATTTAATTCTTTCATCAGATAGTTGACTTTAGGGTCATAACTAAGGGCAAAACAGCGGCACTCTGCTGCTGCTCCCATAATCAAACTGTGGTAGCGCATTCCAATGACCATTTCCACTCCTCTAAATAATCCTTTTAATTCTCTAGGATCTTCTAGGCAAAAAATCTGATGCTCACCCTTGAGTTGGGAAGCAATTGATTTGGCAATGCTCAGATCTTGAGATACTTGGAAAGGTACTAGCACAATAAAGGTTTGAGTTGCTTCTTGAAAGCTAACTAGAGCACGAATAAGATTATTAAGACGTTGGGAAGTTAGTGAGGAGTGCATGCGCCAGGTTACAGCTACTCTCGGTGCTGGTAAATCCCACAACCGGGCTACTGGGGATGGTGCTAAGGCCCAAACCGGATCTGGAGCCTGAAGACAGGGAATTTGCCAATTGGCCAATAGGTTAGCAGAGGCATAATCCCGTACACTTACTCCTTGACAACCGGCAAAGGAGCGTCTTGCTACCCAACGAGTTAGCTGACGCTTCAA
>JAAHGR010000505.1 GCA_010672425.1 Symploca sp. SIO2E6 | reverse complement strand
TCTGGGTGACAATTTTGGCTAACTCAGCAACTGTAGGATACTCGAATAAGCAATTTAGCGGTAATTCTACCCCGAAGCGATCGCGTACTAGCCCAATAATTTTGGTAGCTAATAGGGAATGACCACCATTATCAATAAAATTGTTATTGATTCCGATGGGAGATATACCGAGAACTTCTGACCAAATTTGAGCTAGTTGCAGTTCCACCGAGTCCCGGGGAGCAACAAAACTGCTTTCTCTAAGAAAACTTGAAGCATCGGGGATTGGTAAAGCACGACGGTTGATTTTGCCGTTAGGAGTCAGGGGAATTGCTTCGAGAAAGACAAAAGCAGCAGGAATCATGTACTCGGGTAGCTTAGTCTTGAGGAAAGAGTGCAAATCATTGATTGCGGTTTTTGGAGCATTAGTAGTTAAATAAGCAACGAGGCGTTTGTCTCCTGGAATGTCCTCGCGAGCAATAACTACAGCTGCTAGCACCTGGGAATGTTGGACAAGTACCGCTTCAATTTCTCCAAGTTCGATACGGAAACCTCTAATTTTTACCTGATGATCAATACGTCCGAGAAACTCAATATTGCCATCGGGTAAATAACGAGCTAAATCACCAGTTTTATAGAGGCGAGAACCAGGTTTATTGCTCCACGGGTTAGGGATAAACTTTGCTGCGGTTAATTCGAGACGGTTGAGATAGCCTCTGGCTAAACCCACACCACCAATATGCAGTTCTCCGGGTACACCAATCGGAACCGGTTGCAGATCTGAGTCCAGAATATAAATTTGGGTATTGGCGATCGGGCAACCAATTAACTCTGGTGTACCCTCACCACGAATTGGACGGTTAGGTTTTACCTCATAAATAGTTGACCAAACAGTGGTTTCAGTCGGTCCATACATATTCCACAGAGAACCAACTTGGGTTAGTAAACTGTCAGCTAATTCTTTTGGGAGGGCTTCTCCGCCACAAATTGCTTTTAAATCCGGTTTGCCTGACCAGTTAGCGATGAGTAACATTTGCCAGGTTGCTGGAGTCGCTTGCATCACAGTGACATCAGATTGAGAGATTTTTGAAGCTAATCTCAAGCCATCTTGCGCCACTTTACGGCTGACTAATATTACCGTTGCACCGATGGTTAAAGGTTGGTAAATTTCCAAAGTGTGGATGTCAAAGCAAATAGTAGCAAGGGCAAGGAGGCGATCGCTACTTGTTAATCCTGGTTTACCACTCATAGAATTGATAAAGTTCACCAGAGATTGGTGACAAATTTCTACTCCCTTCGGTTTTCCTGTGGAGCCAGAAGTAAAGATTACATAGGATAAGTTATCAGGTTTGACCTTGCTCTCAGGATTTTCTGGACTTTCGAGTGAAATAACCTCCCACTCTGTATCCAAACAAATTATTGGAATTTCCTGGTTGGGCAAGGAACTTAACAATTGACTAGAAGTAATCAAGAATTTAGCTTGTGAGTTGGATAAAATATAGTTAACTCGCTCTTGAGGGTAAACAGGATCAAGAGGAACGTAAGCACCACCTGCTTTCAGAATTCCTAGCAATCCCACCACCATCTCAAGAGAACGTTCTACATATATCCCCACCAAAACTTCTGGTGCGACTCCCTTCAATTGCAAATAATGTGCTAGTTGATTTGCCCGACAATTCAACTCTCGATAAGTTAATGGCTCCGAGTCAAACACCACCGCCACTGCATCGGGTGTTTTTTCCACCTGTTCTTCAAACAACTGATGAATACACTTATCTTGGGGATAGTCAACTTGAGTATTATTCCACTCAGTTAATAACGGTAACTCCACCTCACACCACCTCATTTACTGTATAGTCCACTCAGTCAATACTCAATACTGCTCGGTTAGTAAGGTTCAATCCCTGTCGATCCCCCCTAACCCCCCTTCGTAAGGGGGGAACAAGAGCCCCCCTTTTTCAAGGGGGGTTGGGGGGATCAATTCTTAACCGAGCAGTATTGAGTCAATACTCCTATAGCTCAATCAACCAAAACTATCACTGGTATAGATGTAGTAGTGTCGATGAAGGGAATAGGGCTGAAAGGATATCATCTTCTAGGCTAATTCTTCTTCTGCTTAAAGAAATAATCCTGTTAAGCCCTGCTTATTGAGAATAAGTTAAGCTACGATGCGATCGCTAATGATTTATTTTTGATAGCAAACTATGATCTATAAATTCTCTTTTGATGTAGCTGTTGCTTTTTTTATTCGGCAATGGGTTGACTTGGTTTTGATTGTTTGATATTCTAATAATGGAAAAGTATGTGCGCCTATAAAGTATCCTTATAGAGGATGTCTGCTCCCCTGTTCCCTTGAAAACAACGTTTTTGCCTTAACTTGTTACCAATGGGTGTTGGACTTCAATTCGCTGTAACTGCTGCCGAATTTCCTGAAACTGCTGCCCGACTGGAGTTAATTACTATATGGGTTGCTCAGCGATAATTCCGCTACCAGAGTGGGGAAATCCTAGGTGGGCAACCATAAACGTAGTATGCTGGATGTGTAAAATCAATGCAAGCAAACAAAACATAACTTAACGCAACCACAACTGCTGCACGAGGAATTTAACTGCTTGATATGCTGCAAAAGTCACTAACCTTTACTCACTGGAAGTCACCCCTAGCACCTTGGAAAGAAGTAGACTGGCTACTGTTTGGCTTGGTTATTGCTCTTACCGTCCTTGGGGGAGTAATGATTTATAGTACTGAAATCAATCAAAGCCTAACAGTCTGGTTTTCCCATTGGGTAGTTGGCAGTATTGGTTTATTCTTAGCACTATTCATCGCGCGATCGCGTTATGAAGTACTGATTCGATGGCGCTGGATTATTTACGGAATCACCAATTTGTCCTTAATCGCAGTGATGATCATTGGTGCAACGGCTAAAGGCGCTCAGCGTTGGATTACGATTGGTGGTTTTAACCTTCAACCTTCAGAATTTGCCAAATTAGGCTTAATTATTACCCTAGCTGCGATTTTACACGACAGACCCGCTTCTACCATTTCTGCTGTTTTCAGAGCTTTAAGTGTGACAATAGTTCCTTGGGCATTGGTATTTTTACAACCAGATTTGGGAACATCCTTGGTCTTTGGAGCAATTACCTTGGGGATGCTCTACTGGGGTAATGCTCATCCTGGATGGTTAGTCCTGCTAGTTTCTCCCTTGATGTCAGCAATCCTGTTCAACTTATTTTTACCCGGATGGTTTTTCTGGGCAGGCTTGATTGCTTTTCTGGCTTGGCGTACTATACCTTTGCCTTGGGAAAACATACCTTTGAAAGGGCTAGTCACTTTAGGAGTATTAGCAGTGAACCTGATTTCCGGTCAATTGGGAAATATTTTTTGGGGAATACTCAAAGACTATCAAAAAAGTAGGCTAACTTCTTTCCTCAACCCAGATGAAGACCCCCTAGGAGCAGGGTATCATCTCATCCAATCTCGCATTGCTATTGGAGGTGGCGAACTTTTTGGCAGAGGTCTTAACCAAGGTCCTATGACCCAACTGAATTTCGTTCCAGAGCAACATACTGACTTTATTTTCTCAGCAATTGGGGAACAGTTTGGTTTCATTGGCTCCTTAGCTGTATTACTCGTCTTCTGGTTAATTTGCCTAAGGTTGGTAATTATTGCTCAAAACGCTAAGGACAACTTTGGCTCTCTAGTAGCAATTGGCGTGCTCTCCATGATTGTGTTTCAAGTGATCATCAACATCAGCATGACAGTTGGTCTGGCTCCCGTTACTGGCATTCCTCTACCTTGGATGAGCTATGGTCGTTCAGCAATACTGACAAACTTTCTGGCTATTGGACTCGTAGAGTCAGTCGCTAATCATCGGCATAGATTAAAGTTTTAGTTGCTGGGGAAGCTGGGGAAGCTGGGGAAGCTGGGGGAGCGAGAAGTCTGGTATAAATGAAGTAAGGAAGCTCAATTGTCGAGAAAAAATCATGATTCTACCAGGTTCTATTGTGCGCGTGATCAATCCTGACGACACCTACTACAAGTTTGAAGGACTAGTCCAACGAGTAAACAATGGTCAAGTAGGTGTATTGTTTGAAGGAGGCAACTGGGACAAAATCGTCACTTTCCAACTCAGTGAATTAGAAGCTGTAAATCCCATAGCTGGGAAAAAGCGATAAAAGCTAAGCTGTAATGCATTTAAATTGTGAATTAGACTGACGCACCGGACGCGGAGACAACCGGATGCGGAGATTAGGACAACCCAATTTAAATGCGTCTTAGCCTATCAGCTTTCAGCTTTTAGCGGAAGCTGTAATGCTTTACATCCTACTCACTTTAATGTGATTCCTTTGACAAATAACAAACAACAAACAACAAACAACAAACAACAAATAACCAACAACCAACAACAAATAACAAATATAATGCGCCTTCCCTTACCACAGTTTGCGGTTAGCGATCGCCCAGACGATCATATTGCTGAGGTGATCGAGACAGCAACAACGGAATTTCTGGCTCAGTGCTTAGAACCAGAAGATTTGAGCTTTCCCGTCATGCCTCCCTTTGGCAGTTGGATTAAGTCGATGGATGAAGAGTCGGGCAATCAAGTCTTCGCTGTAGTTTACTATGCCACAACTAGTCCCATTGACTCGGTGCACCGAGCCAGAGCTTTGGGGTTGTCACTGGCAGAGTTGCGGGAACAGCAACCTCAGATTTTTGCCATGCTCAAAACAGAGTTCCGTGCTGCCATTGTTGGGTTTGTACCTCCCCAACAAGGAGTAAACGGTTCTAAGCATCCTGGTGGTTTGGTCTATCAATATCTTCCCCCACGTCCACCGCAAATTCATCAAGCAGTCTATCGGTGTGAACCAGCAGAAATTATTCACTTCAGTGAGCAGCTAGATTTTCTGCGCACTCTCCTGCAAGTGAATGGAGCCCCAGTAGAGGCACTAACAGCAGCAGCTATCAGAGGAGTTTATCAACTACGAAAGGCTGACCGTGACTGGTTAATCCAGGCAGGACGAACTCTCAGTATTCTACTTAAAGATGACTATGACCGCTTGCGGTATATTTTGAGTCAATTGCATTGGTAAGTTTGTTTGTTGTTTGTTGTTGGTTATTTGTTATTGGTTGTTGGTTGTTAGTTGTTTGTTGTTGGTTGTTGGTTGTTTGTTGTTTGTTGTTGGTTGTTGGTTGTTGGTTGTTGGTTGTTGGTTGTTAGTTGTTTGTTGTTGGTTGTTTGTTATTGGTTGTTTGTTGTTTGTTGTTTGTTGTTTGTTGTTTGTTGTTTGTTGTTTGTTGTTTGTTGTTGGTTAAGCGATCGCTAATCTTGTAAATTAGGTAAAGTGCGATCTGCTTGCAACAGTGCTGGCGTCATTGCTTCGGGTTTCTTACTATAGCGCTACAAGTTTAGGTTAGGACACATCCTTTACCCTATAACCCAGTTATGACTTACTGTTGCCTGTTGCCAGATGAGCTGTTGCCTAGCGCGTAGCGCTATACAGCGCTTTGCGCTGTAATGAAGTACACTTTTCCAAAAGTCCCCCTTGTTAAGGGGGATTTAGGGGGATCAATACTGTACCGCATAGCAGAGCAAACTGCTGTATCAGTTTTGGGCTAAATAATTTTCGCTGATTTGGTTGTGTTTGCTGCTATGGTTTGCTAAGATAATGAATAGTGGGGTAGGTGTGCGCCTATAAATGTAAATTTAAGCATATTGTAGGGGCGGGTTTAGGGATAATCTATCCTATTTAACCCAAATATTGGGCTCATTTCCCGCCCAAAGCCGTCCCCGGTTAGCGCAACCTATCTCTAATCTTCAATTCTCAATTCTGGAAAACTCCCAGCTCCCCGACTTCTTCTGTGAAGTCGGGGATTTACAGCGCTTTGCGATGTCATGAGGTACAGTAAGAAAAATCCCCCTAAA
>JAAHGR010000504.1 GCA_010672425.1 Symploca sp. SIO2E6 | reverse complement strand
AGAGTGCTTTAGTTTTAGAGGATAAAAATCTTACCACAATCTTTGATTAATTTATCATAAAACCATCCGGATGTTCTGGTTTGATGTGAGAAGAAAGAAGTGGTAGATGCACCCTGATAATCACCCCAGACTCTGATGAGTTTGGGGATTTTTATTTTGATTATAAGAAGAGTGCTTTAGTTTTAGAGGATAAAAATCTTACCACAATCTTTGATTAATTTATCATAAAACCATCCGGATGTTCTGGTTTGATGTGAGAAGAAAGAAGTGGTAGATGCACCCTGATAATCACCCCGTTCTCTAATGAGTTTGGGGATTTTTATTTTTCTTGGCAGAAGAGTGACTTAGTTTTAGAGAATAAAAATTCTACCACAGTCTTTGATTTATTTAGCAGAAAAATATCCGGATAGTCAGGTTGTATGAGAGAAGAAATACAGCACTTTGCGCTGTAATGAAGTACACCTTTCTAAAAGTCCCCCTTGTTAAGGGGGATTTAGGGGGATCAACAATGTACCACATAGCAGAGCAAACTGTTGTAAGTGGTAGATGCACCCTGATAATTACCCCCTGCTCTAAGGAGTTTGGGGGATTTTAATTTTGATTGTCAGAAGAATAATTTAGTTTTCTGGTATAAAAATATACCACAATCCTTGATAAATTCAGCAGTAAAGTATCCGGATTGTCTGGTTTTATGAGAGAAGAAAGAAGTGGTAGATGCACCCTGATAATTACCCCGGACTCTAATGAGTTTGGGGGATTTTTATTTTGATTGTCAGAAGAGTGATTTAGTTTTCTGGTATAAAAATTCTACCACAATCTTTGATTGATTTAGCAGTAAAGTATCCGGATAGTCAGGTTTTATGAGAGAAGAAAGAAGTGGTAGATGTACCCTGATAATTACCCCGGACTATGATGAGTTTGGGGATTTTTATTTTCTTTGCTGGTTATAAGAGAGGACAAAGAAAATCAAAGTGGACAAAGAAAATCAAAGTGGACAAAGAAAATCAAAGTGGAAGTATTATACCTTAATTAAGTACATTAGACAAAATTAATTAAAACTAGGCAATAGCACATCCGGTGCATCCCTACATCAGCAACAATTCGTAATTTTTCTTCAAGATCTGAGTTTAGTCTATCCTAGTAAGTGTATTTATCGGAATTAAGTGGGACAATCAAATTGGGGGGTGCAAACATCAGCAGTATATATTGCCTAGGAAACGTCTAATGAATTCTTCGTGTGAGGAGAGTGAGCTAAACTTAGTCCAGATGGATGCATCTCTCCAAGCCTTCTTCAATCTTTCTCCAAATTTGTTGTGTATCCGTGGCAGTGATGGTTACTTCCGGCAACTCAACTCGGTTTGGGAAACTACTCTAGGGTGGACAGGGACAGAATTGCGATCGCGTCCTTGGTTAGAGTTTGTCCATCCTGATGATATCGCCTTTACTTTTGATCTGGAACGCCAGTGTTATATTCAGGCAAGTTACACCCCCCCCATACAATATAAAAATCGCTATCGTTGTCGAGACGGGAGCTATCGCTGGTTGTCTTGGCGTTTATCTCCCTATGAAAATGGCTTAAGCTACGGTATTGCCCAAGATGTCACCCAAAACAGTTGGCTGGGTAGTGAGGCATATCGCGCAGAGTTACAGGAAATGGTGAAGTTAAGGGATCAGGCGATGGCTGCTAGTAGTGTAGGGATTACCATTGCCGATGCTCGTTTACCGGATATGCCCTTAATTTATGTCAATCCTGCCTTTGAAGTTATAACGGGTTACTCCCCTGCTGATGTACTCGGTTACAACTGTCGTTTTTTGCAAGGAAAAAAAACTCATCAACCAGCGGTTGTCCAACTCCGTGCAGCGATTAAAGCTGGAGAAAACTGCACTGTCACCTTGCTCAATTACCGCAAAGACGGGACTCCCTTCTGGAACGAATTAACCATCTCACCCATTTATGATGATTATAACAACCTCACCCATTTTGTCGGTATTCAAGCTGATATTAGCGCTCGTGTGAGAGCAGAAACAGCCTTGCGTATAGAAAAAAACAAATCAGAAAAACTACTACTCAATATTCTGCCCCAACCGATTGCCGAACAATTGAAACAGGCTCAGGGTTCTTTGGCTCAACAATTTGACCAAGTTACAATTTTGTTTGCTGACATTGTGGGTTTTACCCCTATGTCTAACCAAATGCGACCTTTGGAACTACTCGATTTTTTAAATCAGATTTTTTCGGCTTTTGATCAATTGGCTGACAAACACGGGGTTGAGAAAATTAAAACCATTGGAGATGCCTACATGGTAGCTGGCGGCTTGCCTGTACCCCAGGATAATCATGCCGAAGCAATAGCAGATATGGCTTTGGATATGCAACAAGCAATTACCAACTTCCAAGTACAACAGGGAAAATCGTTCCAAATTCGCATTGGTATTAATACTGGACCTGTAGTAGCTGGGGTAATTGGTACCAAAAAGTTCATCTATGATTTGTGGGGTGATGCAGTCAATGTTGCTTCGCGGATGGAATCATCAGGAAAACCGGGCAAAATACAGGTTACAGCTACTACCTATGAACATTTGAAGGACAAATTTGTCTTGGAAAAGCGGGGTGCGATTGCAGTTAAAGGGAAAGGAGAAATGACTACCTATTGGTTGCTCGCTAAAGTGCCAGTCCAATAGTCGTCTTTACACCCTACTATCCCTCTTACTCTAGCAGTATTTTGAATTTTGAATTTTGAATTCCGCGCAGCAGTACTAGTGGTATCGGCGTTTACGTCTTCTGGCGATCGCTTTACGCTTTTTCTTTTCAATAGGTGTTTCAAAATGACGCAGACGCTTCATATCTGTGAAAATTCCGGCTTTTGAGACTTGACGCTTGAATCGGCGCAGTGCTGACTCAATTCCTTCATTTTCGCCTACAACCACTTGGGTCACGTTATCTCCTCCTTAAGTTGAACCAATAATCGGATGAGGGAATAAGCAAATGGGTCTGTGCCTAATTTTCGCTCACCTCACACTTCCCAGGTTAGGCTACTTGATCAACTAAGAGCAAGTTTAGCTTTCCTCTGAGAATCATTATCAATTTATTGATGCTTCCCTGCTAAGGAGATTTCCGGGAAACAAAGTTACCCAACGATTGGCACTCCTGATACATGGTAACAGGGAAGTACATCAAAAATGTCAACTCAACTTAATCAGAGAACCGACCAAAAATTCTACTGTTGATTTGCGTACTCCGCAGCTTTAGCAACTTTACCATTTTTGTGATTGCTCTGACCATTGCGGGGTTGAATCACTCCATACCCACCATGGTTACGTTCATAAATCACATTGATCTCATCGGTTTTGGCATTCCGGAACATGTAGAAGTCATGATCAACTAGTTGCAGTTGTTCTAGGGCATCTTCTACTGTCATAGGTGGCATAGCGAAATACTTTGTGCGCACGACCTCGTTAGGCAATTCAGGGATGCGATCGCCAATTAGATCATCTAATGTAGGCCCTTCTATTACTACATTGGCCATCTTAGCTTGAGTATGGTTTTTTTTGCGCTGTAGCTTTTCTTTGTATTTCCGCAGTTGCCGTTGAATTTTGTCAGCCACCAGATCAATACTTGCATATAAGTCTTCGCTGCCTTCTTGGGCACGAATGACCGTACCATTAGCGTAAATGGTAACTTCCGCAGTCTGCTTAGAATTGATCCGGGGATTACGAGCCACCGATAAATTCACATCTACCTCAGTAGTTAAGTTTTGAAAATGATTTACTGCCTTTTCCACTTTTTGATGTACGTACTCACGAATTGCATCGGTGATTTCGATATTCTTGCCCTGGATTACAAACTTCATACAGATCTACTCCCTCCTCTAAGGTTTAGGTTATGAATGGCAGCAGTGTAGATAATTGCTGCTCTTGGGGGATACTTTTACGGTAGCACCTTGTATTGTAGAAAACACTCACCTTTGACTTCTCTTCAGATTCCTTTGCATTATTTGATATTAGTGTGGCTTTGTGGAGAGTAGGTTTTGCCCCGTCGATGCTGGCTCTATAATCAAGGTTTAGTGCCTTATGCTGTGGCTTGGGAGCAGCAGCGATCGCTTGTAGCAGAGCGAATCCAAGACCCTAGTCTGGATGATGTTTTGTTGTTGTTGGAGCATCCCCGGGTTTATACCCTTGGTCGGGGAGCTAGTTTTGAGTTTCTGAAGTTTGACCCAAATATGGTAGAATGGGAAGTTTACCGGGTAGAGCGAGGTGGTGAAGTGACTTACCATTGTCCCGGTCAACTAGTGGGCTACCCAATTCTCAATCTGCGGTATTACCAGCAAGATTTACACTGGTATCTGCGACAGTTGGAGGAGGTATTAATCCAAGTTTTAGGTATTTATGGACTTCAAGGAGAACGTCTTACGGGGATGACTGGTGTCTGGCTAGAGGGACACAAGGTTGCCGCCATTGGCATCAAAGTATCCCGCTGGATGACGATGCATGGTTTTGCCCTCAATGTTTGCCCTGAACTATCAGGCTTTGAGAAGATCGTACCTTGTGGCATTACCAATAAACCGGTTGGTAGTCTGGCTCAGTTTATCCCTGGGATTACAGTAGAACAAGTACGTCAGTCAGTGGCTGCAATGTTTGCACAGGTTTTTGATGTTGAGCTTTTAAGAAGTAAGGGAATGGGGAATTGGGAATGGGGAATGGGGAATGGGAAATTGGGAATTGGGAATTGGGAATTGGGAATTGGGAATGGCTAAAAACAAAAACTTGCCAAGTGCTAGAAAGCTAGTCCAGTATTCCTAGAAACCGGGTTTCTGGCGAGAATAACGACGAAATATCAGCACTTTTCCAAAGAAACCCGGTTTCTGGACCGACGCTCTAGTAAACTTAGTCCTAAATCAACACTCCTACCCAATTAATGAAGGCAAATCAGAATCAAAACCCTCGTCTCATTACCCTGTTTACGGCGATTTGCATTGTCGTAGCCAATATGATCGGAACGGGGGTGTTCACTAGTCTAGGCTTCCAAGTCATAGACATCAAATCCGGTTTTGCCCTACTGTTCTTATGGATAGTAGGGGGGATTTTCGCCCTGTGCGGCGCCCTTGCCTACGGTGAACTCGGAGCAGTAATGCCCCGATCCGGTGGGGAGTATCATTACCTGTCCAAGATTTATCATCCGATAGTTGGCTTTCTGTCAGGATGGGTATCAGTAACGGTGGGTTTCGCTGCACCAATCGCTGCTGCTGCGATGGCGTTGGGAAAGTATTTTATCAGTGTTTTCCCGATTATCCCGGACAAAGCGATCGCGTTATTGGTTGTCATCGCAGTATCCCTGATTCACCTGAATAATGTGAAAACAGGAAGCTATTTCCAGCAGATTTTCACCGTCTTAAAAGTCCTGTTGATTGTTGTCTTAATCCTCTGTGGACTCTTCTTAGTTCAACCTCAGGCGCTCAACTTCTTACCAACTCCAGGAGATCTACCGGTAATTGCGAGTGCTCCTTTTGCCATTTCTCTGGTGTATGTTACCTACTCCTATTCCGGCTGGAATGCTTCGATCTACATTGCGAATGAAATAGAAGAACCGGAGAAAAATCTGCCCCGTTCCTTATTGGTGGGGACTTTAGTGGTGATGGTATTATACCTGTTGCTCAACTTTATCTTTCTGTACAGTACCCCCATCGACAAGTTGGCGGGACAACTGGAAGTAGGGTACATCGCTGCCGAAAGTATTTTCGGTTCCTCCGGGGCAAAAATTATGGGTATGTTGATCTCTTTTGGACTCATATCTTCCATTAGTTCTATGGTTTGGGCAGGACCGAGAGTAACCCAGGTAATTGGTGAGGATATTCCCTTATTTAAGCTGCTTGCCAGAAAAAATAACAGCGGCATCCCTTACTTCGCCATTCTCCTACAGCTAGCTATAA
>JAAHGR010000503.1 GCA_010672425.1 Symploca sp. SIO2E6 | reverse complement strand
AACTAGATGAAAAAAATTTTCACCACTAAGCATAAAAATTTTCACCACCATGCATGAAAATCCCTCTCTCCGCGTCTCCGTGTCCCCGCATCCCCGCGTCTCTTTTGTTAACTAGATGAAAAAAATTTTCACCACTATGCATGAAAATCCCTCTCTCCGCGTCTCCGTGTCCCCGCATCCCCGCGTCTCTTTTGTTAACTAGCGGATTATTTCCGTCGTGCTACACTAGATAATTAATGAGATTGGCAATATATGTTTCAAGACCCCATCCTCAAGCAAAAAGAGGAATACCGACAACAATTGATATCGAAACATGCGGCAGAATATCGGCAGTTAAGCGCGACCCTCAGTGAGGGAGATAAAATTACCATTAAACAAATAATTAAAAATTTATAAAAGGAAATACAAGAGGTATCAAATGAAATTAATGAAATACGGTTAAATCCCCAAAGGGAAATCAAGTCAGCTATTGATGAAGCACCCATTGCGTTACCAGAAACACGAAACAGTTACCTGCCAGCTTCCCAACTAATACACATCCTCCACCTCTCTGATCTTCACATCACTACCCCCAACCAGGCTAATCCTTGGTCAAACCAACTAGCAGAAGACCTCTACCACGAACTCGAAATCCCTCACCTCGATGCTCTTATCCTCTCCGGGGATATTGCTAACTACTCCACCCCTGAAGAATACCAAGCTGCTGAACAGTTTCTCCACCATCTCCGCCAAGACTTCCCCCTAGAACCAGAACAAATTATCATCGTTCCTGGTAACCATGACCTCAACTGGCAACAGGCAAAAAAGGCTTATAAACTAGTTGACCTAGAAGACTACGAGGAAAAACTCCAAGAGGGTCACTATATCAAAGAAAGTGCCAGTGTGATCCGAGTCCGAGACGAAAAATCATACAAAAAGCGTTTTGTCAACTTCAGCAATTTCTACCAAGCTATCACAAAGCAACCCTATCCCCAAGAATACGATGAACAGGGTATCCTCTACCACCTCCAAGAGCAAAACCTTCTATTCCTGGGATTAAACTCTGCTTGGCAACTGGATCACCACTACAGATCCCGCGCCAGTATTAATATGAATGCTTTAAGTAATGCTCTCACGCAAATTCGCCGTAACCGGGACTACGATAACTGCCTGAAAATCGCCGTTTGGCACCATCCCCCCAGCAGTGCCTACGAAGACAGGATCACGGATGCTGCCTTCCTCGATCAACTCGCTGTTGCCGGATTCCGCTTCTTCCTCCATGGACATATCCACGAAGCCAAAACCAGCAATTACCGCTACGATATGAGCCAGAATGGACGCAAACTTGACCAAATTTGTGCTGGAACCTTCGGCGCACCTACCCAAAAACTAGTCACCGGCACTCCCTGGCAATACAACCTACTGCAATTTGAACCAGACAAACTGACTGTTCGCACCCGCCGCCGCACCAAGGAAAATGGTGCTTGGGAAGCCGACAGTATCTGGCGTCAAGGCAAGGGGATGTCTTCAGTGGATTACTATACGATCTCCATTAAATCATGATTTGGATGACTGGCAAGATGCCAGTTCCACATAGAATAGTCTCCTGTGGAACAGGCTTCCAGCCTGTGTGAGTGTCCCTTAAATAATAATTTTGGCCACTGGCAAGATGCCAGTTCCACAACAGAAAAATAACAGAACAACTTAAACCAAACAATAGTGATACAGCAAATTAGTAATAAAGAACAACAACCCAAACTGATCATCAAACGCCATCGGCGACAGATTCAGTACTTTGCTGAAGACTTGGATAATGGTATCACCTTAGATATGGTTGCTATCCCTGGTGGCACTTTTCTCATGGGGTCTCCAGAAACAGAAGAAGGGCATAGAGACGGTGAAAGTCCGCAGCATCAAGTCACGGTTCAATCCTTCTTTATGGGTAAGTATCCAATTACCCAGGTACAATGGCAAGCTGTCGCTACTCTACCCCAAGTCAAAACTGAACTTATACCCAATCCATCTTATTTTAAAGGGGAATACCGACCAGTAGAATGTGTCTCCTTGTATGATGCTGTAGAATTCTGCGCTAGGCTCTCTCAGAAAACTGGACGGCGGTATCGGTTACCTAGTGAAGCCGAGTGGGAATATGCTTGTCGAGCAGGTACAACTACTCCGTTTCATTTTGGGGAGACGATTACTACAGATTTGGCTAATTATAATGGTAACTATACTTATGGGAATGGAGTTAAAGGAGAGTATCGTCAGGAAACAACTCCAGTGGGCAGTTTTCGTGTAGCTAATGACTTTGGACTCTACGATATGCATGGGAATGTGTGGGAGTGGTGTGCAGATCATTGGCACTCAAACTATGAAGGTGCGCCAACAGATGGTAGTGCATGGGAGGATGAGGACAATAATGAGAATCGTTATCGTCTGTTGCGGGGCGGTTCCTGGCTCTTCCATCCTGTAGACTGCCGTTCTGCATGTCGCAACCTCATTGATTTGGGCAACTCGCTCGTCAACTCTTTCGGTTTTCGTGTGTTGTGCGAGACGCCGTGAACGGTGTAACCCTTTACCCTCTCTTTTTCCTGTTTTCCTTTTTTCCCACCTACTGGGGAAATTTTTTGGAAAATCACAAGGAAGCAATTTGTCCTAGAAGTTGAGAAAAAGTTAGCATAGTTGGGAACTGACGTAGAGAAGATACCAAGAATGTCAGAAAAACAATTAGCCCAATTTTCCCTACCGGATGGAAGTACATTTTTGGTAGAAGTCGAAGAACCAGAAACCCGTGCCATTGAGCGAGTTGCTCTTCCATCGGGACAACAAGTCCTTAAGGCACAGCAAACATTTGAAGAGGCTCTAGATCACATCAAACCCGTTGCTTCTACAATTGTCACTAAATTGCGCAACCTCAACCAGCCTGCCGATGAAGTAGAGGTAAAATTTGGTTTGAAATTGACGGCGGATGCTGGAGCCATCTTTGCGTCTGTTGGTGGTGAAGTGAGCTATGAGATTACGTTGAAGTGGAAACAGAATTAGGTGATCGGTCGGTCAAACGCGAGTAAGATGCTCACACTACATCTATTCCATCATTGCCTGCCTTCTCATACCAACTAATCTTATGGCGATCGCTAATTACTTCCAGACCTTTAAGGCATCCATTGCCCGGATCTACCACTCTAGTAGTGGTATGGTGGTTGGAGCAGGTTTCCTGGTATCAGACAGCCATCTGCTCACCTGTGCCCATGTAGTTACAGAAGCGCTGAACATTGCACAGAATACAGCAGAACTCCCTGCTGGTAATATTAAATTGGACTTTCCCTTAATAGCACCAGGTCAAATTTTTCCAGCAAAAGTAGTATTCTGGAGACCTGTTCAACTAGAACCTTTGATATCCCCAGAACAGGGAGAAGATATTGCTGGATTGAAGTTAGATGGTAATTCTTCAGTAGGTAGTCATCCAGTTAGGTTAGTTACTGCAACAGACACCTGGAAACATCCCTTTCGGATTTTTGGTTTTCCCAAGCAAAGAGAAATGGGAGTATGGGCTTCTGGAGTACTACGGGATAAGTTAGCCAATGGCTGGGTACAAATGGAAGATATTAAAGTTCCAGGTTACTCAGTTGAACCAGGCTTCAGTGGAGCACCAGTTTGGGATGAACAACTTGAAGCAGTTGTAGGAATGGCAGTGGCAGCAGAAAGAAAACGAGAGGCAGCCAAGACTTCTTTTCTGATTCCCACTTCCATACTAAGTGCCGCTTGGTTGGAGTTTAGACAATGGCTCGATGATAAGCGATCGCTTGCGAATACTTTGGATAGTTTACCATCTTTTCGTCAAGTCCAACTTAAAGCTAGAAAAAATTATTTTGCCGTGTTATGCGCTAAGTATGAAGCAGTATATAATCAACTCAGCTATACCTTAGATGAGGGTAGTAAAGTAAGTCTTCGGGAAAATATTAAAGTGATTGAGCAAGAAATAGAGCAGGTAGAGCAAGAAATCCTTGCCCTAGTAGGGTGACCATTTTTTGAATTGTTTTGACACAGCTAATTTGTTGGTTTAGATTTTGATACCAAATCCGCTTGATCTAGACCACAAATAAGGAAACCGCGAAATCCTGTAGAGACTTGCTGTAGCGCGTCTCTACAATGCGGAAAATAACGGGTTTGTGTATACCGGATTTGGTATGATTAGTGCGTTCGCGTAGCGTGCGCGTAGCGCAAACATCTTGTTCGCTGGAAGTCAAACGCGAGCAAGATGCTCGCACTACTTGTGGGTTATTTCCGCTGTGCTACACTAACTAATTGATGAGATTGGCGATATATGTATCAAGACTTCATCCTCAAGCAAAAGGAGGAATACCTCAAAAAATTGACATTGCAATATGAGGCGGCATACAAGCAGTTACCAAAAGATCTTAACGATGTCAATAAAGTTTCAATTAAAGAACAAATAAAAGATTTAGAAAATGAGATGCAAGAAGTGTTTCATGAAATTGATCAGCTACGGTCTAATCCAGAGAAAGGAAGAGAGTTAGCTGTTAATGCTGAACAAAAAGAACAAGTTGCCATTCAAGTTGAACAAGATAACCAAGCTCCCAGTGTCATACAACATCAACAAAAAGTAGCTGAGATGGCACAAGAGGAGAAGTTGAAATTTGGTAGTACATTATACAGAAAATATTATCAAAACTGGAAAAATAATTTACATAAAATTAATTTTTACCAGGCAACTCAAATAGTTCATAGTATTCTCGGTCAATGGAAAAATAAGTCAGGATATTCGCTCTTTCTTATTAATGAGAGTCGCACCCTGGGAGGGGAATGGTGTCTCCGAATCATACAATCTTTTCTCGAAAAATAAATTGGAAGCTCACATCGTTTTTGTCTCTTTGAATTTACATCTATTCAAATCCAAAATCATCGTGTTTATTTGGACTATTTAGCCAATCAATTTGGTGTTAGGCGCAATAACTCAACGGATATTCAAGAATATACCACAAATATTATAGAAAAAATCTGCAACTCTCTATATTGCGGCCAAATTCTATTTATTTATGTTGAACTTTACTCACCGGATGTCGAAGATACCTTTTTAGTCTGGTTTATTAAGCAATTATGGAATCCATTAATTAGTAGATTATTAGAGCAACTTAGCAATCAAGATCCTTCAATCCGAGTATTAGCTGTCATAGCTGTTGATGGTCAAGTTCCCGAAGATTGCTTACCTCAAGACTTATATTGTGGATGCAGACCAGAAGATTTTGATAGTACAAAAATTTTAGAAATTCCTCTTGAGACTTGGACAGAGGAGGAAATTAGGAATTGGTTATTTAATTTTTCAGGATTAACTGACCCCAAGATTGGACTCTCGATATCTGAAATTAATAGAATGGCTAAATCGATTTTTGCAGCCAGTTATGGTGGCCTACCAGCAAGGGTCTATGATGAACTCAAAAAACAACTCAAAGACGTAATTAATTATAAGTTTGAACAATATAGCATTTCCCAATGAGTTGTCAACCTAATTTACCTTCCAGGTTTCGGTATTAACCAGCCAATCAGCCGGGGCGGGTGCGAGCTAAGTTGTTACGCATTTAATTTGTATAATACCAGCGAGCAAGATGCTCGCACTACAATATTTTCACGTTTTCGCATTATACAATTTAGCTGCACATCAGCTTAACATATCGTTGAATGGCCAAGTGTTAAGTGAACCCGCCCCTACACATTTAACTTATTTTCTTCTATATTTAAATACCTATGCTTGGCCTAAATTACAGCGCTTTGCGCTGTAATGAAGTACACTTTTCTCAAAGTCCCCGTGGAACTAAAAGCGTAGCATCCTCTGGTAACTCCTGTGGAACCAAAAGCGTAGCATCCTCTGGCTTCCCCCTTATTAAGGGGGACGGGAGGGGGATCCAAAGGGGGACGGGAGGGGGATCCAAGA
>JAAHGR010000502.1 GCA_010672425.1 Symploca sp. SIO2E6 | reverse complement strand
GCTTTGGGGAGGCTTCATCGGTTAGAAAAACCCGCTCATGAGAAAAATACGCCTATTTTTTCCACTATCGGTGCTTGATAAAAGCCTTGATATACAGGAGTTTCAGCTATTATTGTCACCCCGTCAGGGAAACTCTTGTTCCTCCTGCCTCCTGCCTCCTGCCTTAAGAAAGCTCATTACTCATTACTTATTCAGCAGACCCTACCTACCCTTGTGAGGCTCCCTCTACTCCCTCAGCTCCCCTACACCCCAGCTCCCTGCTCCCTTTGAGCCAAATCTAAAAATATTTATAAATGTAGATTGTTTTTTATTGATTCTGTGTTAATATATAAGTGCGGTTATTTTTTTATTTTTCAGACAACCGCAAAAACTTTATAAAAACTTTACCAACCATATCTACAACCTAGATATGACAGGGCCATCTATGCTGGATTTGTGCAAGTAATTGATAAAAACTACTCTTCGTTTGCAATCCTTTTTTGTTCTACTCTAGTCTAATAGATTGCAGATTTTAGAGTTCAAATAACCCTGGTCTAAAAGACAAGGTCTTATACCATTTGCTGAAAGTAGCTATAGAGCTAGTTGCAATGACTCATGGAAATGTCTTCATTTGGTGAGTTTTGACTCTCTAGTCACTTTGAGGAGTTGGTACTAGGATTGCTTTTTAACCGAGAAATCTACACATGAGCTCTTGACTCATGACTCATTACTCATTACTTCAACAGTCAATAAACTCAAGGAGTTGCTTGTGCTATTAACTGCCAAGGTTGTTACAGCTTCCCCTGTGGGGCACCTATTCAAGCTGTGGGAAAATCGTTACATCCCTGACTTATCTGTTCTGTATTTCGCTCAATCCGAGTCTCTATCTCGGGAAAAGTTGCTTCGAATTACATCACCAAGGGGGCGAGAGTTAACTATTAATAAGTTGAACAAGTACTTGATAGGAATCAGGTGTAAGTTGGCTCGAACAAAAGCAAAATTACTCTACACTTATATTCCGAACATTCTAGAGTTATCGGATACCCAAGAATTAACCGAAGCCACCTTCAATGTTTATCTCAAGGTACTGGAAATTTATCAACGAACTCCGTCAATTATTCCTCAACTATTGCACCAATCCAGGAAAAATACCGAAAGCATGTCTCTAGCTGCCTGGACAACTTTAGCAAAACAAGCTTTGGGGATGCCACCAATAGAAGAGTTAGCCACGGAACTTGAGCCAGTGTTGCTGCCACTGCGGAACCTGCATACCCAAGCGAAAGACCGGCGTACCCTTGGCTTCATCACCACATTGCTCAACTTCAGTAATCAACTCCTTTCCGAGAAGCTAACTCCCTTGGAGCAAGTACTGCTCAAACCCTACTTCAAGTTTGTTGAGGAACAAGTAGCTTATCCCTGGCAAAGAGTCTGCGCTGCTGCAGCAGAGTACCAACTTGATTCTCCTACTTTCAAGATAGTAGAACAAATGTTGCCTGCTACTGCTGAGATTGCTGAAACTGTATACAGCCGACTGTTGGAATTGCTCCCTAACCATGTTAGCCGTCGTGGTGAGTTAACTGAACCAGAAATTAATCACTCCTGTATCCGCGACTTGCAAATGTTTCAAGTCTATTTTTGGTTGTGCTTCTTAGAGAGAAGTATGGCTTCAGTAGAAAACGAACTAGTTGACTTGTGCGCCATGGTTTTGCCAGCAATAGATGTCAAGTGGGAAATGATCGAACTCTGGAACCAAGTATTAGCAGAGGAAATTTTGAGCAGGGCAACACCAACTCAAAGAATTCTTTTACAGCCATATACTGAATGGTTGCAACAGGCATTCTTAAAAGAGCAAGATCGCTTTCTAGTACCGGTCAAATACAGGCAACCGACCTCTAATGTAAAAGAGAAAAATTCCTATCAGAGAAAATGGCTTTGTGCCCAAAGTATTGCTGTATCCTGTAGAGCGTAAGTTTGATGGGGAGCTGGGGAGATGGGGAGAAATAAGGGCAAAACCTGAGTAATATCAATTCCGGCTACATTGGGATAATATTCACTCTGGTAGGGGCGCAAAGCTTGCGCCCTCAGTGTATCTATGTTTTCTAACCAGAAAGCCAGATTTTTAATCATTCCGATGCAACCGGAATTGATATAATATTGGAACAAGGGGGACAAGGAAGCAATTCCCAATTCCCAATTCCCAATTCCCAATTCCCAATTCCCCATTCTAAAGATTTCCTCGCTGTGCTTGTTCCCGCTCAATTGCCTCGAACAAAGCTTTGAAGTTGCCTTGACCAAAACTTTGGGAGCCGTGGCGCTCAATTACCTCGAAGAAAAGTGTTGGTCGATCCTCCACAGGTTCTGTAAAAATCTGGAGTAAATACCCATCTTGATCTCGATCCACTAGGATTCCTAACTCCGCTAGTTGCTCAACTGGCTCACGAATTTTTCCTACCCGTTTCTCTAAGTTCTGGTAATAAGTTTGCGGAATATGCAGAAACTTGATGCCTGATGCTCTAAGCTGGGATACTGTTTCAATAATATTATTGGTAGTGTAGGCAACGTGTTGAATCCCCGGTCCACAGTTATATTCCAGATACTCTTCAATCTGTGATTTGCGTTTTCCCTGAACCGGTTCATTGATGGGCAATTTGATTTTGCCTGTGCTATCCTGCATCACTTTGGACATCAAGGCGGAGTACTCCGTCGAGATCTTTTGCTGATCAAAATGTACCAACAGGTCAAAACCCATAGTATCGGAGAAAAATTGAGCCCATTGGTTCATTGTACCCAGTTCAACGTTAGCAACTACATGATCGATGGTTTTCAAACCCACCCCATGGTTTTGGGCAACTTGCCGAGGCTCGAAGCCAGGAGCAAAGGAGCCTGTGTAATTGCTCCGTTCCACAAATTTAATTAAGGTATCACCGTAAGCGTGGATGGCACAGTAGCGCAACACCCCAGATTCATCTTCTTCTTCCGTTGGGGGAATTGCTCCCAGGGCACCTCGTGCCGTTGACTCCCTGTAGGCGATGGCAGCATCGGGTACCTCCAGAGCAATAATCGCGATCGCATCTCCATGTTTAAGTACACTTTGTGAAATAACATGCTCTGGACTCAATCCCGTACTCAACACCAAGCAAATATCCCCTTGTTCCATCACGTAGGAAGTTGCTTTCCGATAGCCAGTTTTTAGACCTCGGTAGGCTGTGTTGGTAAATCCGAACCCTTGGGAGTAAAAGAGTGCTGCTTGTTTAGCATTTCCCACATAGAACTCAAGGTGGTCAAATCGCTTAATGGGGCAAAAGTTACTCATAACACTATAGCAGAAATGCTTGTGGCACAACAATTAGCGTTTTCTTTACATTGTTTAACACAGTATGTTACAAAACGTAAATACGGCTCAAACCCTTACAAATGACCAAGGACAAATGACAAATGACGACCTTCACCAGTTAACTTTAATATTACCGATCTACTTAAATGATGTTATTGCAGTGAGAAGTTACATTAGCTCTCATTGGGGAGAAATGTTAATATAACGTTGTTATGCTTGCTAGAAACCCAGTTTCCAAGGAAATTGTAGCAGACGTTGTACACAACAGGTGAAATGATGCAAATTAATAAAAAATGGATATTTCTCACAATACTGCTGTTAACAACAATTTTGCTAGTTTTATTTTTTGGGTTTCTGAGGTCAGATTTGATTGGGAGCGAGAAAACAAAAGAAATAATTAACAAAACAGAGCTAGAAGATAATCAAAACGTCTATAGTAAAAAATCACCTAATACAACTCTTCGTTCCTTAGCCGAGGCAAAAGGAATAGAAGTAGGAGCAGCGGTACTCATGAAACCCTTCTATGAAGATCCCACCTATCAAGACATATTGGCTCGTGAGTTTAACTCGTTAACGCCAGAAAATGCCATGAAGTTTCGGCGAATGCATCCCAAACCGGATCTCTATAACTTTACTAATGCTAATGCCCTAGTCACCTTTGCTCAAGAACACCAAATGCAAGTACATGGCCACACCTTGGTTTGGCATAAAAACCTGCCCGGTTGGTTAACGGAAGGAAGATGGACAACTGAAGAGTTAACTGATATTCTTCGGCGACATATTTATACCGTAGTCGGTCAATTCAGGGGGGAAATTGCCACTTGGGATGTAGTCAATGAAGCGGTTGAAAGCGACGGTTCCCTCAGAAAAACGATTTGGCTAGAGGGCATTGGTCCAGAATACATTGAGATGGCATTTCGTTGGGCCCGTGAAGCTGAACCGCAGGCACAATTATTTTACAATGACTATGGTGGAGAAGGACTAGGCAGAAAGAGTAATGCGATTTATGAGTTAGTGAAGAATTTACGACAAAGTAATGTTCCTCTTGATGGCGTCGGCTTTCAGATGCACACTAGTATTAATAAACCTCCTAATCCAGAAAAGGTAGCGGCCAATATTAAGCGTTTGGGTGAATTAGGTTTAGAAGTAAGGATTACGGAAATGGACGTAAAAATCCATGATGGTGAGGGAACAACAACAGAGAAGTTAGCTGCCCAAGCAGAAGTTTATCGAGATGTATTACGTGTTTGTTTAGATGCTCCTAACTGTAAAGCATTAACCACCTGGGGGGTGAGTGACAATTACTCCTGGATTCCTGACTACTTTGATCGTCCTGATTTACCGTTACTCTTTGATAAATCCTATCGTCCTAAACCAGGATACGATGCTTTGGTGGAGGAACTTCAAGTAACGAGTAATGAGTAATGAGTAATGAGTAATGAGTAATGAGTAATGAGTAATGAGTAATGAGTAATGAGTAATGAGTTATCCAGTTGAGTGGGATTATTTATTGCACATCTTAATTATTTCAGCAACCTCGACCTCTCCTTTGGGTACTAAATGATTTGAGTAAAAGTTTTATACCAAATCCGGCACAGATACCCTCGTTATGTCCCACCCTGTAGAGACGTTGCATGCAACGTCTCTACAGGGTTTCGCGGTTTCTTCAAAACGGGGGTATCTAAACCGGATTTGGTATGACTTAGCTCATGGAAATGTTTCTTTTTGTGATGCATCAAGCCAAATACTCTGGAGTGAGTTGGTTGATGACAAGCTAAAGATAGTTGACTATTTAACTCATATGCTGAACAACATTGATGATTACATTAACAATAAAAAATATCAAGTCTAGAATACTGGTTCATCAGCCATTCTGAACCATCCAAACCAACATCCCCAAAATTTGCTCAACAGGTGGTAACAGATAATCCGTCAAGTCGATAGTAACTGTCTTACCTTCTAGTTTGAGGAATCTCCATTGAGTACCACTACTCACGGAGCCATATACAGTAGAAATAGGACAATTTTTGGCCGCATTAAACCGTTGTCCTGCAACCATTTCAGCAATACATTGTCCGAACCCAGGTTTCAAATCCGCTTTTTTGGCTTCTACAATCACAATAGCCGGTGCTTCAATTTCCAATACTTCGGGAGAACGACTTAAGAGGAAATCACATATGCCATTGAGTCCCACAGCTTCATCAACCGTAAAATCTTCCCCAGAGAACAAACTGATTTGTCGATGCAATATCCGCCGAACTTCTAGTAAGATGGGATAAATAATTCCTTCTGAACGGGCCTTTTCACTTGCTAAAGCGGTAAGGGGAATACTTTCTTCGAGAAATGCTGTAAGCGCAGCAGATAGCGTAATCGGTTCGGTAGGAGGAAGAAATCGTCCGCCTTCGATGGTTTTCAGTTCGAAAGCCTCTTTAGCTTTGCCAATAGTGGTAAACTGACTGTAAGACATGATTGGAATGTAGAATGTAGAATGTAGAATTGGGAATTGGGAATTGGGAATTGGGAATTGGGAATTGGGAATTGGGAATTGGGAATTGGGAATTGGGAATTGGGAATTGGGAATTGGGAATTGGGAATTGGGAATTGGGAATTGGGAATTG
>JAAHGR010000501.1:1144-5933 GCA_010672425.1 Symploca sp. SIO2E6 | reverse complement strand
TGAAATTAGACTCTTCAGAAGTTCCGAAGTTCCCTACTGACTTGTGAGTAGGGAACAAAGCTTGTCGAATCAGCTTTTTCACGTTCGACTACTTAAAACACCTAAGACCTAACACCTAAAACCTAACACCTAATGATCAATTGCCCCGCAATTTGATACCCTAGCTTAAATAACCTTGGGAATCGATAAAAAAGCGTGGATATTCAAATTGGGCGAGGTAAAACAGCTCGCAGAGCCTACGGCATTGATGAAATTGCACTAGTTCCCGGACCGCGTACACTCGACCCCAGTTTGGCAGACACTCGCTGGAGTCTAGGTGACATTGAGCGGGAAATTCCGATCATTGCCAGTGCGATGGATAGCGTGGTTGATGTATCAATAGCAGTTCAACTCTCGGAGTTGGGAGCCATGGGAGTTATCAACTTAGAGGGGATTCAAACCCGCTATAGTGATCCATCTTTAATACTCAAACGTATCTCTTCGGTGGGGAAGTCTGAGTTTGTCTCCCTGATGCAGAAGTTGTATGCTGAACCAATTAAGCCAGAATTAATTACTCAGCGGATTCAGGAAATTAAAGACCAAGGAGGGATTGCAGCGGTAAGTTTAACTCCAGCAGGTGCTAGTCAATACGGTGAAATAGTTGCTTCTGCTGGTGCTGATTTGTGTTTGGTACAAGCTACAGTAGTCTCCACTGCTCACCTCTCACCCCAATCAGTAACCCCTCTAGACTTGGCTCAGTTTTGCCAGGAAATGCCCTTGCCAGTAATTTTGGGAAATTGCGTAACCTACGAAGTTGCCCTTAATTTAATGAAAGCAGGTGCTGCTGGAGTATTGGTAGGTATTGGTCCCGGTGCAGCTTGCACCTCTCGTGGAGTCTTAGGGGTAGGAGTTCCCCAAGTAACAGCTGTCGCTGACTGTGCTGCTGCCAGAGACGACTACCACCAAGAAACTGGCAACTATGTACCGGTAATTGCTGATGGGGGTCTAATTACGGGTGGTGACATCTGCAAATGTATTGCCTGTGGTGCTGATGGTGTCATGATTGGTTCCCCTTTTGCTCGTGCGCAAGAAGCACCAGGACAAGGTTTTCATTGGGGAATGGCAACCCCTTCTCCTATACTTCCTCGTGGAACCCGCATCCAAGTAGGTAATACTGGCACATTAAAGCAAATTCTCACCGGACCAGCACAACTTGATGATGGCACTCACAACCTCTTGGGAGCATTGAAAACCAGCATGGGTACTTTGGGAGCCAAAAACCTCAAAGAGATGCAACAAGTTGAAGTGGTGATTGCGCCTTCTTTATTGACGGAAGGGAAAGTCTACCAAAAAGCACAGCAGTTGGGAATGGGTAAATAAACTCACAGAGTTGAGCGAAAAGAGGAGTGGTGACGGGTAAGCTTTCATTATGCGTGGGATTTTCGAGCTTTGTATCCAAACAAACTTCCCACACCTACCACACCTTCGACACTCCCCACACCTTTTGCAAGCTCACGAGAGTGGTAACCAGCGTGTCCTTCCACTCCCTACTCTTAGCCAATTATTAAAAAATTTGGCACTAGTTGGTACAAGACTACCAAAAATAAAGCTCTCGCTTACAATAGAGAAAGCGGAGACAAATGTTTCCGTTCACTCCTCACACCACACCCCGCCCGACTACGTTCGGGCGGTTCCTTTTTTAGATTATTCCGTAGTGGGTCATATCAGGCAAGGGAGCAGAGAGACAAAGAAGGCAAGGAAGACAAGGGAGGCAAGGGAGACATTCCCAATTCCCAATTCCCAATTCTCAATTCTCAATTCTCAATTCCCAATTCCCAATTCCCAATTCCCAATTCCCTTTTGTATCTAAATGTATACTTTTAAGTAGGTAGGTGAACAAACATGAAAGTAAGTTGACTGGAATAATTTAAGCTAAGATGCTTGCTGTGTAAGCGTTTGATGCCTTCAAAACCGGCATTGTCCCTGGGCGTTTATTTCTGCCCATCTGCTGATAACCTGCGTTTTCCCTATGGTAAAATTTTTAGGATATAGAATAGTACCAGCAAGGATTTTCTCCTCATGTCAACAGCCGTAGCCCCAACAACAGACAGTACCTTTCAACAAGACGTACTTGACAGTCAGCTTCCCGTCTTAGTAGATTTTTGGGCTCCCTGGTGTGGTCCTTGTCGGATGGTTGCGCCTGTTGTGGAAGAAATTTCGCAGCAGTTCGAGGGTCAGTTGAAAGTAGTTAAACTCAATACCGACGAGAATCCCACTGTAGCTGGCCAATATGGTATCCGCAGCATCCCAACATTGATGGTTTTCAAAGATGGACAGCGAGTTGATATGGTAGTAGGGGCAGTTCCCAAAACTACCTTGGCGAATACTCTGGAGAAATATCTCTAATCAGGATTAGTATTTAGTCATTTTTGGTATAACAGAGTTACGCTTCTTTACGTGAAAAACATCTACAGCCTTAATAGTAAGGCTGGAGTCTTTTTATATTTGCCTCCCTTGAGAAGAGAACTTTTGTTTCTTGGGTTCGTTGTCAAATCCCTCAAGTAACACCTAATACCTAACACCTAATGGGATTTTGTCGAAAATAAGAATACTGAATCGATGTTCTAGCAAGCAAGATGCTTACACTACTGGCGTGACACACCTAAAATGGTGGAATAAGTAGGTTGGGTGTAGCTTTCTTCGTAACCCAACATTGGAGTTTGTTTCGTTGGGTTTCACTTCTCCTTCGACCGACGCTACGCGAACGTTTCACCCAACAAAGCAGTTTTAGTTGTGTCACGCCACTACCCTAAAGCGATCGCACTTTGGATTTCTACCCATAAAAGCACTCGAACCTAAAATCCACAACTATCAGAGAATGCCTCTTGGCTCTACACCAGAGAATTCACTTTGCCTCGCCACCAGAGAATGCCTCTTGGCTCCCCCTCCTGGGAGGGGGTTGGGGGGGTGGGTTCCGCAACTCCCCGGCTAACCCACCCCTAACCCCTCCCAGGAGGGGAACCGGAACTAGCGGCAGCCTCAGGAGGGGAACCGAAACTAGCTATGCTTCCAGGAGGGGAACAAGAGGATTCTATCCAAGGAGGGAAGAGAGTTGCTCGTACACCAGGAAATCTGGTAAAATCGATCATATTCTAGTCTTTCTGTCCTAATGCTTCCCCCTAAGATGTAGGATTTTGTCGAAAATGAGAATACTGAATCGATGTTCTAGCGAGCAAGATGCTCGCACTACCCTAAAGCGATCACTAACCGTAGGGTGGGCATTGTCAACAATCTCCAACAGCCATGATAGCATTGGGAACGCACACCTCAGTTTTCTTCCCCAATGGGTTGCGCCAAACCTTGACGAAGGATGACACTACCAATAATTCCTTACAACCCAACACTCAAAGAACGTGCACGGGAACTTCGGAAAAACATGACCCCTGGCGAGCAAAAGCTTTGGCATCACCTCAAGGGAAAACGGATGTTAGGTTATGACTTTGATCGTCAGCGTCCCATCGACCAGTTTATTGTCGATTTTTATTGCAAGCTGTTGCAACTAGCAATCGAAATTGACGGTGCTTCTCATGATAGTGAAGAGGCTCAGCAGTATGATTGTGAACGACAACTGCGATTAGAAGGATTGGGTGTACATTTTCTCCGATTTCGAGAGTCAGAAGTACTCAATGAGACTCCACAAGTTTTAGAAGCGATCGCACTTTGGATTTCTACCCATGAAAGCACTCGAACCTAAAATCCACAACTATCAGAGAATGCCTCTTGGCTCGCCACCAGAGAATTCACTTTGCCTCGCCACCAGAGAATGCCTCTTGGCTCCCCCTCCTGGGAGGGGGTTGGGGGGTGGGTTCCGCAACTCCCCGGCTAACCCACCCCTAACCCCTCCCAGGAGGGGAACCGGAACTAGCGGCAGACTCAGGAGGGGAACAAGAGAATCCTATCCTGGGAGGGAAGAGAGTTGCTCGTACACCAGGAAATCTGGTAAAATCCATCATATTCTAGTCCTTCTGTCCTAATGCTTCCCCCTAAGATGTAGGATTTTGTCGAAAATGAGAATACTGAATCGATGTTCTAGCGAGCAAGATGATCCCACTACCCTAAAGTGATCGCTAACCGTAGGGTGGGCATTGTCAACAATCTCCAACAGCCATGATAGCATTGGGAACGCACACCTCAGTTTTCTTTCCCAATGGGTTGCGCCAAACCTTTACGAAGGATGACACTACCAATAATTCCTTACAACCCAACACTCAAAGAACGGGCACGGGAACTCCGGAAAAACATGACTCCTGGTGAACAAAAGCTTTGGCATCACCTCAAGGGAAAACGGATGTTAGGTTATGACTTTGATCGTCAGCGTCCCATCGACCAGTTTATTGTCGATTTTTACTGCAAGCTGTTGCAACTAGCGATCGAAATTGACGGTACTTCCCATGATAGTGAAGAGGCTCAGCAGTATGATTGTGAACGACAACTGCGATTAGAAGGATTGGGTGTGAATTTTCTCCGATTTCGAGAGTCAGAAGTACTCAATGAGACTCCACAAGTTTTAGAAGCGATCGCACTTTGGATTTCTACCCATGAAAGCACTCGAACCTAAAATCCACAACTATCAGAGAATGCCTCTTGGCTCGCCACCAGAGAATTCACTTTGCCTCGCCACCAGAGAATGCCTCTTGGCTCCCCCTCCTGGGAGGGGGTTGGGGGGTGGGTTCCGCAACTCCCCGGCTAACCCACCCCTAACCCCTCCCAGGAGGGGAACCGGAACTAGCGGCAGACTCAGGAGGGGAAC
>JAAHGR010000501.1:0-1044 GCA_010672425.1 Symploca sp. SIO2E6 | reverse complement strand
GAGAATGCCTCTTGGCTCCCCCTCCTGGGAGGGGGTTGGGGGGTGGGTTCCGCAACTCCCCGGCTAACCCACCCCTAACCCCTCCCAGGAGGGGAACCGGAACTAGCGGCAGACTCAGGAGGGGAACCGGAACTAGCCATGCTTCCAGGAGGGGAACAAGAGGATTCTATCCTGGGAGGGAAGAGAGTTGCTTGTACACCAGGAAATCTGGTAAAATCCATCATATTCTAGTCCTTCTGTCCTAATGCTTCCCCCTAAGATGTAGGATTTTGTCGAAAATAAGAATACTGAATCGATATTCTAGCGAGCAAGATAGCTTATACCAAAAATTAAAATTACTGACATACATAAAAGTTGTAATCATTGCTAGAGGAAGGTTGTAGCCATAGTTGTTACCCAGTCAGCAGATATCTCACCGATATTTCTCAAATCATCAAGAACTTGTATGGCTAATTGGTAGCGCTTTCTGTAATCAGAACATACCATTTTATCTAAAATATCTCCTAATTTTTCGTTAACTGGTAAGTAATGTCTCCAGAGCACCTTATCAGTATCAAAGTCTGTAAATTCTTGTGGCATTAATCCTGTTAAAGCTTGAATAGCTGTCATCCCCAAAGCGTAAATATCACTGTTAACTCTTGGCTTTCCGCTCATTTGTTCAGGAGGCATGAAACCAGGAGTGCCAATCATAATATCATCTTTTCCCCATATTCCTGATATTTGTTTTACAGCACCAAAATCAATTAAAAATAATCGCTGATCTTCTTTTCTTCTGATGATGTTATGTGGCTTGACATTTCTATGTATAACCCCACGATTATGTATAAAAAAAATAATGTCTAAAATTTCTGTTAGTAATTCCATAATTTGAACTTCTGAAAGACATTCAAATGAGATTATTTTATCAAGGTTATTTCCATCAATAAATTCTTGCACAATGTAAAATCCTTTATTTTCTTCAAAGTGAGCTAGCAGAGTAGGTATTCGAGGATGTTTACCCAGTTTTTCTAGTAGTTCTGCTTAGGCATTAAATAAATCTTGGAT
>JAAHGR010000500.1 GCA_010672425.1 Symploca sp. SIO2E6 | reverse complement strand
ATTCGCACCAATCAATGGTAAGCAATCGCGATAAATTACCCTGCGAATGCTTCGCCCTAAGCGAGTTTTTCCTTGCATACACAGTATGTTACTTTTGTCAATATCGAGTAATGGACCGACGCTCTAGCGGGAGTGATGCTCATTGCCATCATCGTGTTTATTTACACAGCTAGTGGAGGACTCTTTGCTGTAGCTTATACCGATGCGATTCAGGTATTGATTGCCTTTATTGGTTCACTGCTATTAATTAGCTTCATTGGGTTCAACTTTGGACTGGAAATTCCCCCTGGCATGGGACCTTTTGCCTTCAAGCAACTCACTAATCCTAATTCCGGTGCAGCGATTAATTGGGCAATTATACTAGCACTGGGATTAGGTGATATTGTTGCCATTGACTTTATGGCGCGGGTATTTGCAGCGGAAAGTCCGGAAACTGCCCAGAGAGCCTGCTTAATTGGTTCAGCAGGAACGATTATTATTGGTGTGCCCTTCTCCATTATTGCCCTGTCTGGTAACCAGATTCTGGAGCAAGTAGGGATAAGTGCCGATGGACCTCTTCTCTATACAATCCTGAAAGGTGCTATTCCGCCGATCCTCAGTCTGATTGTAATTGTGGCAATTCTGTCTGCATCCCTTTCCACTGCAGATGGGGCGATTTTAGGCACATCCTCGGTAATGGCTCACAATCTTGATGCTGGTGGCGAACTTAACAATTGGAAACATTTGCGATGGTACAAAGGTTTTTTGAGTCCCCAACCCCCAATTTGAGGGGGAATCCTGACTCAAAGTTCTCCAGATTGACCTCTGTGTAAAGCAATATTAAGTTCGCCAGCGGTATCAATCTTCTGGGAATTCGGCACGATGATCATAATGCAGCCGGAGATCGATTGCTGATGATTACCCGCATTATGGCTTTTGTGATTACGGCACTAGGAGTCTTCTTTGCCTTTATTATTATCTCCCATCTTACTCATGGAGGGGGCTGGGGAGACAAGGAAGATGGGGAAGACAAGGGAGACAAGGGGGGAAAACCTAGGATTTTTTTTGTTAACAAAGTATAACTTTCACATAACAATCTTGATATTGATTTGACTAAAAGAAAAGTATTGCAAACATAATCAAATAAATGTTACAAAATGACTTAAATCTTTCGTAGACACTCATAATTTAATTACACAGGCATTATTGATTTTGTCTGACAATCTTGAGATTATTCCTCAATGTATCAGGAGAGTAGTATTATGGGTATTTACAACCTGTTTAATAGCATCACAGAGTATATTTCTGAAGCAGTAGTCAGAATCTTTGGTCCCAATGATGACGCTTATCCCGCTACTGGCTTACAACCATTCAGCGATGATCCCTATAAGCCTAAAAGGGTCGATTGGTAAAGATTGATAGTAAATGAATTAGCTGTCAGCTATCCCTGGGGCGGGTTTTGTTGGAAGATTGTTGTTAATAGGGGTTGAGGGTGACCCTAAACCCGCCCCTACAAATGTACAAAATTTTTCCCAATTCCCAATTCCCAATTCCCAATTCCCAATTCCCAATTCCCAATTCCCAATTCCCGTGATTTTTGGCTTTTATTTTCAAGCAATTTTGTAGGGTGCGTTACACTACGTTAACGCACCATCTAATGCCTGTCCCTGTTAGCAAACAGCATATTCGGTAAATTGTCGCTTGAAGGGAGATTTAAAACCCAAGACGATATCCTGCCGTGGGATTCCAGCCTCAAGCAACTCGTTGGCAACACCCACCTCTGTACCATCACTCTGAATCCAAATTTTGTCACCTTTGATATCAATGTGAATTAGGCTACCATATTCTCGTCGTTGGTTATGCCAACCGACAAGCATTAGTAAATAATGATTGTGTTCTCGATCAAGAATTAACTGTACTTCAGTTTCGTCATCTTGAAGGTTGGTAACGTGTGCTTTGATAATTTTTTGCACTAGTTCTGGATAATTTAATTTTTCCATAAAACAATCTCCTTGTTATTCGCATTGAACACAAACAGTTTAAGCCGATATTCTTCTTCTGCATCCTGAATAAATTGGCGCTGAAATAGGGTATTATAAGCGATACCCCGCCAGGGGTTAAAACCCCTGTCTAATAGCTCAAGTCCGTTAAAACGGACTAAAAATAGATGATTCATGCGATCGCCTACAGCACCAGCATAGCTGATCGCTCTCTCCCTAAAATATTTTATTGGTTGCAATTATTGTGATTTATTGCTATTATTCTAATAATGGAATAGATGTGCGCCTATAAGGTCTGAATTGGTATTCCTGAATTTAAAAAACCGTGGAACACCGCATCTTGCCAGTCAAAGATAGCGATCGCTCTTTGATTGATCTTGATCGAATTCGGCAATAGTAGGTTGGGTGTAACAAAGTGAAACCCAACACAACACACCGGCTGGCTATATACGATAACCCACTAAAATTAAGACAAATTGCCGCAAACCCGATATAGGGTTGGGTGTACCCGAAACTAAGGCAGCCACACAATAATTGAGCACTCACCTGCCTCAGCGCTATCGCCGGGGTGGGTTTACCAAATTGATTTGTCAATGCGCTTACCGGATTGGCACACCCGCCCCTACTCTAGGATAATTTATCAATTCTTCTTCTTTCCTTCCTTTGTGCTCTTTGTGTCTTTGTGGTTTATTCATGACAAATGCGATAACCCGCCAAGGGTTAAAACCCCACCGCTTATAGCTTAAGTTCGTTTCTCCCTAAAATATTTTATTGGTTGCAATGATCGTGATTTTTGGCTATTATCCTAATGATGGAATAGATGTGCGCCTATAAGGTCTGAATTAGTATTCCTGAATTTAAAAAACCGTGGAACACCGCATCTTGCCAGTCAAAGGTAGCGATCACTTCTCTTTTAAGCTAAAATTGGGATGAGTTATCATGAAAATTACTCATGAATAATTGTAGAGGCTCTCTAGCGATCGCTTCGTTACTTTTTGAAGAGAACCACAGAATCTAGGTGCAGAGAGTCTAATGAGTAGTGTTGCATTGATAGGCGCATGCCTTTTCCATTATTTAATAATAACACAAATTAAGCTTAAATTGACCTAATGACCAACTTGCTGCCTAATTTTTTGTCCAATTTCCCGCAATACCAGATTTAGCTCTCCACTTGAGAGAGTATCAAGGGGTTGAGAAAGATCATGAGCCGCCTGATAGGCTTCAATCTCTGATTCTTCGTACATGCAAGCACTCACATATACCCACATGATTGTCAACCCTTCTTCTGCTGCTGCCATTAGTAGAGGTGGCAACTCTTGTTCAGCAATAAAGTCAGATGCCAGGAAATTGGAGCTTACCATTAATACAGCCACTTTGGCTGCTGCTAGAGCCTGATTGATTTCCTCTTTCCATTTTGCTCCTGGTTTGATTATGGTATCATCCCAAACTGAAATTGTCTTTTTCCGCATCATCGGCTTAAGCATAGTCTGGAATTCTTCCAGCCAGGCTTTATCCTTATGACTATAGCTGATAAAAACTTGGTCACGGTCACAAGAAGACATAACAGAGGCTTGAATGACGAGGACTGTATTTATAGGCGCACACCTTCTCCATTATTCAATAATAACACAAATTCATGTTTTTTATGAAAACTCTACTCATTGAATGAGTAATGAGTAATGAGTACAGCTAATTTATATTCAATTCCCAATTCCCAATTCCCAATTCCCAATTCCCAATTCCCAATTCCAAAATTCAAACTAAAAACTGACTTAAGAAGAAGGCTAGTGCCGCACTACCTAGAGGAACAGTAAGATTATCGATTCCTAATAAGGAGAAAATTTCGACAATAGTAGCAAAGAAAGCGATCGCAACTGCAACTAACCAAGTTTGCCAGAGATTGCCCTGAACCTGCAACAGTATCAGACTACTGACAAAATAGCTAGCGACAAACATAGCTAGAGAGCCTTCCCAGCTTTTTTTGATACCCCAGATTTGATATTGATGCTTACCCCATTGTTGACCAATCAGTCCAGCAAGTCCATCTCCCCAGGCCATGATTAAGATCCCAATTGCGGCATACTGGTATTGTTGGAGAGGCCAAAACCAGGCAATAAGGACGCCGATACTGACGGCATAGAAGAAAGTCCCCAAGCTTCGGCGTCCGACACTGTTGATACCTGGTAAAATGGGAATCTGATAGGATACTAGGGCGATCACACTGGTGACAATGGAAGCTGCAATACCTATTGTTGCTGGTATTTGCAGCCACCAAGCCAGTAAAATGACATTGCCTGTGCCAATGTGAACTATCTTACGGCTCAGTTCCGATTTCTCATTAGAATAGCGATGTAGAGTTTCCGCCAAGAGGACAATAGGAACTAAACTCAAAGGAACGATACCAATTTTGAGCCACAAGGGTGAGGTTGATGTTAACCAAGGTAGAGAATCAAGCAAAGATCTAATGATATGAGTAAAGCCTTAATACTACTTTATCGGAAATTGTGCTAGAGCGTCGGTCAAATAGAAGCTAGAAACCGGGTGTCTGGTAAAGTAGCCTCTTCCGAAGTTCCCAATTCCCAATTCCCCATTCCCAATTCCCAATTCCCCATTCTTCATTCTTCATTCTTCAGCATCACTTCTAGAGATTCCCTAGGTGGAGGCTCAATCACTTGGGTGGAAAGATTATGCATTGCTAGTTGTGACTGGAATTCTGTCACACTGCCAGAGACACGCAGTAGAGAATCTAGAATTCCGGTATAGGTTACATCCCCTCCTGCTGCTGTTGGCAGAAATACTTGGGGTTGTGCTAATTGTGCCAGCTGCAAGGCGGTAGTGTTGCCCTGAATAATGGGTCCGAGGAGGGGAAGCTCCAGGTTGACTACGGGAGAAATGACGATATCTATTGGAGCATAATTCTTCAATTCATCAGGAGGATAGCCATGAGGCTCATAGTAGACACTTGTGCCACTATCTAATTGTTTGAGAAGATAGGAGTTCTCTATTTGTAGTGGTCCAAGGGGTGCCCCCAGCATTGCTCGGATTTCAATTTGATTGCCCAGGATAAAGGTTTCACCGGGGGGGAGGCTAGTGACTTGGGTATAGCCTAGCTGTTTGACTACTTGGGTAGCACTGGTGGAAGCAACTACAGGAATGGTCTTGTCAAGTTGTTTGAGAGTTGGTCGATGGGCGTGATCTTCTAAACCTTGAGACAGTAAAATTAAATCAATTTGCTCAGGCAGGGTGTCAAGGGCTTCTGGTTTGTTGCCTTGGAAAAACCAGGGAAGATTGCCAAAGATTAAAGAGTCTACTAACCAGGGGTCAATGAGTATCTTTTGCTGTCCTAGTTCTAGTAACCAGCTGTTTGCCCCGAAATAAGTCAGATGCATAAAAGTGAGGGAATTTACTTTAAGTTTTGTTAATTTTAACAGATTGTAAATGTAGGGAACAGGGAACGGGGAACAGGCTACTAGCGATTAGGCGGACATGATATAATACATATAGTAGGGGCGGGTTTAGGGACAATCTAGACCATTTGACCCGAATATTGGGCTCATTTCCCGCCCTGTCAGTATCCTTCGGGTTAACGTAATCAACCGCAATCTAGGACATTTGACCCAAATATTGGGCACAAAACCTGCCCTGTCAGTATCCTTTGAGTTAATGTAACCAACCGCAAGGTTATCGCTAGGGCGGGTTTTGTGCAACAGTTATCGTTAAATGCGATAGGGGTTACGCTAAACCCGCCCCTACGAGGATACGGAATTTGTTCCTCATTTTATATTGGAAGGGATGCGATCGCATCCCCATCACGAATCCCATTACATATCTAGCACACATAATATCAATTCCGGTTGCATCGGAATGATTAAAAATCTGGCTTTCTGGTTAGAAAACATAGATGCTGGAGGGCGCAAGCTTTGCGCCCCTACATTACGAATATTATCCCAATGTAGCCGGAATTGATATAACA
>JAAHGR010000050.1 GCA_010672425.1 Symploca sp. SIO2E6 | reverse complement strand
ACATCGATTTCTCGAACTTCCCCTGCAACACGACGGGGTGCTTTTACCTCACCCAAAGGAGCTAGTAATTCTTCTAGATACTCCTTAGCAAATTGGTCATGGGCAAACCGGGTCATTGATTCATAATAATTGATTTTCAAAAGAAATTATAGCACTTATCAAACCAATAATAATGTAAAATTAATATGCTCTAATTAGAGAGGATTATTAACTCATTACTCATTACTCATTACTCATTACTCATTACTTATTACTTATTACTTATTACTTATTACTTAAAACCATCTCCCTGAAACATCGAACTCAAAAAGCTCTTTTTTCGAGTTGCGCTTCCGTACAGTTTGGATTGTGATATCTTTGAAGGCAAGAGCATTGAGCATGTCGGCATACAAGCGCTCGGTTGGTAATAGGACTCCGTAAAAGGTTGAGTTGCCAACGATGTAGTGAACCTGTCCTCCGTGGTTCATTACCTTTCTTACAGCTTTGAGGTGAGTCCAGATGTCTTCAAAATATTTAGCTACATAATTCGATAACAGCACACCGTTTTTGTTGTTGGCATGGGATATGCGATCGAGAATCTCTGTAAAATAATGAGGGGCAAACTCGTTACACTTGGGTTGCCATTCCAGCAAGCGGCTAGTGGCAATCCCCCAGGTTCCACCGATTGCCTGCCAGTCTAACTCGCCTGCTTCTCGCGACTCTTTTAAGTATCCTAGCCAATACATGTATGGTCGTAATTCTCGTATGTAGGACATGCGATTGGGGTATGGTGGAGAGGTAAGGAGTAGGTCAAATTTTGTTGGCGTTAGTTCATTTAAGTGACGGGCATCACCGCCAATTATTTGGGATGGTTGTTGAGGATTATTTAGCGCTGTTGTGAGGACAGCATCTAACTCTGTCCTGTAGATGTTATCATAATTTTCAAGCCAGTCCAGATTCTCAGATATATCAGTTTGTTTAATATCTTTGAATGACATTGATTGATGATTAAACGCTGCATTGGAGAGTTTGATTATTGTTCTACAGAATGCCACTAACAGAAGATTAGTTGATTTGTGTCTTTCTGGGAGCAGTGCATCTAATCCCCCTTTTAATCGGCACAGAAAAGTTAATGCTAGTGGATTCCACCATCGTTCAATGTTGTGAATTGGAGGTGGAGCAACGGCTTTGACTTTGCCTTGAGATACAGCGAAGAGTACTTGTTCTGCCTGTTGGTAAGCCAAATCAATATCGTCTGGGTTATAAAAATCTGTCTTGACTTTTCCCAACCATTGGAGGAAGGGATTGATGTCAACAGTAGTTGCTTGATGACCCTGTTGGGCGGCGCAAAGAGCTGTTGTTGCGGTTCCTGAAAATGGGTCGATAATTTTTAAGGGAAGGTTGAATTGTGCTAAAACTTCTCTCACAATCTTCACAGAGTAAGCAGGTGTTAGGCGCAACCAGCCATGACGACCTTTTGTTTGATTATGCTTAAATGTATAGTCGCTACGCTGTTTAATTTGTGTGTTGCTCATATATTAAGTAATAAGTAATAAGTAATAAGTAATAAGTCAAGAGTTTATCATAGAGTTATTTTGATGATAGTAAAGCTTCTAATACCACATCGACTTCGTTCTTGATCGTCTCGCTATTTCTCTCGAAGAAGGCTGCTAAATCATATCCGACAACATTCTTTACAAAATCGTAAGTGGATTTAAGAGGGTCATTAGCTCCTACCATTCCTGTCAAAATGAACCATTTTGAAGCGCGATATCTGAGGACAATATCGGTATCTATTTGTGATGAGAGAACCAGAATACAGGGAAAATAGGATTTTGTGTAGGCAGTCGCTGCGTTGGCTAGATCTGCATTTTGCCGTTTTGAATCCTTGCTTTTATATCCCTGCCGAACCTCGAATACTGCACCGGTGAGGCTGTTAATGATTGATGGTTCAACATCAAGATCCGCTGCTGCTGCTGCTATCCAAGCTTTTACTCGTTCACGGGCTGTAGTATCCTGGATATTCTCAAGGGGAATTCGAGCATCAAGGGAAAGTTTGCGTTTTCGGTTTCCTGTCCCAGGAATCTCATAAGACCAATTAACTTGCTCTGATGTTAGCATCAGATAGTCAGTAAGTATTTCGCGGAACAGGTGTTCACATCCAATACCAATCTGACGATAAACACTTGTCATCCCACCTGCTGCTTTGTGAGCAGCATATATTAAGGGGTTATCAAGACCAAACCAAGTGTAAAAAGAATCTGCTCTATAGAGCTTCTGGAAACCTTCGAGGGTATAGCCTTCAGATGTTCGTTGACCTAATTTAGGTCGGTAATTGGCACATACTCGTATTGGCGAGAGTATGATGTTTAGGTATTTTTCGTCTCTTGTTAAGCACATTTTTGAGGGAACGGGGAATAGGGAATTCAATCGTTGAATCACTTGAGTAGTAGTCTATGGCTGATTTTACTGAAAATGGAACTACCTTTCCCCCAGTCGCTCATATTGAACAAGGGGAGAAAGCTTTTAGCACTCTTGATAATCCGACACTTTCACCAGGGAAGCAGCTGCAAGCTTTGGTTAATCGGGATACCTACCTCAAAGGGTATGCTGAGGGGATAGCTACTACACTGGGATTAGTCAGTGCTGGTGCTGGGCAATTCCAGGCTAGTGCTTTGGGTTTGTTTGCGGGGTTGCCTTTGACACCTGATGGGAAACTGCCACCTAATAAGCTACTGGCGACTGATAGTGCGGGACAAATTGTAGCCATCGATAAGCCTGTCATTCAGAGTGCGATCGCTAGCTTTGCTACTCTTAAAGACAGGAAACTTCCCAGCGGTGTTGGTGGCACAGGTAATACTGTTGATTGGATTAACAGGGACTTGAATTACCTGGTGACTGCTGGAAGTACTGATAACTGGATACAACTAGATACTGCTAGTAAGTCTTTTGATTTGACTGAAGGGTCTTATCTTATCAGTGCGATCGCGACGGCGACAATGGTGGATAAGCATCAGATTCGTATTCGCAGGGAGGATGGACAGGTTTGGGAGGGATTATCTACTCAAACCGTATCGGCTGCTTCCTTGGTTGGTCAATCTCTGACTACTTTATCTCATGTCTCCGAGTCCTTTGAAGTGCCTGCTGGGGAAGTTCATAAATTTGCTATTCAGCATCGGATTTTTGATACTATTCCAGATCGTTCCCTTGGTGCTGAGGTGGGGTCTGGGTTGGCTGAGGTTTATGTTATTTGTGATGTGTTCAGAGTTGTTTATAAGGAGGTCAGTTTTTGAGGTTTTAGGTTTTAGTGGGGGTCTGGGTTGGCTAAAGGTTACGTTATCAAACTCCCCAGCTGAACCCTGAACTCCTACCCCCCAAATCTACAGCCAATTGCCAACTACAACGTAACCTGCCCAGAAAATAGGGTGGTCTGGTCTGGGAGTTATTATCTTCTTCTTCTTAGTTTCGTACTGAAATTCGTTCTTCAAAATATTGAGTTGAGCCTGCCGCAGTGCTTCTGCTATTGTCAAATTTGGTTTATCAGCAAGCTCCTGATAAAACTTGATCGTTACTTCGGCAGCAGTTTCATCCTCTACTTGCCATAAGGTAGCAACAGTACTACTGACTCCTGTCCTAACCGCAACTCCTGCTAAGCCAAGGACTGCTCTGTCATTTCCAGTAGAAGTTTCACAGCTACTCAGTACCAGTAATTTGATGGGGTCAGAGTTTCTTTCTTGTAGCAAATCCTCAAACTCCTCAAATGTAATAAATTCATTTTCTCCAATTTGTATTCGGGTTTTTTCTAAGTTAGGGCTAAATTCACCATGAGTTGCTAAGTGAACTATATCAAAGGAAGATTTTAATTTGTCTTTTAGGTTATCTTTGGTAAAATCTTGTGTCAACTTGTTTGTCCGAAGTTCTTCTACCTTGTTGGGGAAGTTCGTGGCAATACTGTCTAATCCTCTCTTGGCTGCCGGTAATTGTTTCTCATTGCCACCAAGTAAAATTTTAGGATCATTTCTGCTCCAAGGTTGAGTATTAGTGAGCTTTAATCCTGGTAAGAGAGCAATACTATATTTTTCGATAAGATATTTCTCGCCATCGTGTAATGCTGCTAGGGGTACATTGCGTAGTTCTCCGTCAGGAATAAATACTAAGGTTCCTCCCTGTAAATTTTTCAATTCTGTCTCAATAGGTAGGATTAGCCAATTGTATAATTGTTGTAGTAGTGGATTAAGAGCTGCTTCGCTAGTTAACTCATTATCTCTTAGTTCGTTAGCTCTATCTTGCAAATTGATTGTCCTGTCTAGAAGATTGAGTGAATTTATGTAAATAATCTTTCTCAGCTTTTCGATATTTGAGTCGAAGTCTGATTTGAGTATTTTGTGACTTTGATAACTGATTCTTTTTTCTGGAAATTTTAGCAGAACCACTAGGCGGATATATTCTTCCTCATCCAAAACAATTGGGTAGATAATTGCTGAATTTTTATTGTCATCAATCAACTTATCAATGTTACCAATCAACTTATCAATATCTACTTCATCTTGTTCTTCAAGAAAACAGGGGTCTTGGAAGTAATTCTCTAATTCGGCTATTCGCAGAGACTCAATCACATCGATCGCTTTTTTGATATCATCATTGTCTTCTGTCTCGAATTGAGCTTTATCTATTGACTTTGTAGCTTTAGTTCCATTGCTCTTTTCGGGTAGCAGCAATCCTACTAAATCTCGATAAACTGGTTCAAACTCTTCCTTAAAGTCAAATTGCAAATTCTTGCTATTTTGAACTATATCTTTACGTAAAATTTTTAGATTATTATATGATTTTTCATAATAAAATTTTGCTTCACTAAGATTACCTTGTACCTTCAAAATACGTCCTAACTGCCAGTTGAGAACATAGTTTATGTAAGGATTACGGCTACCTTCTTTACCTTGTTGATCGGTTATTTTTAGAGCGGCTCTAGTATAAAAAATGGCGTCTTCATAAGCCTCTTCTTGTTCATATATTTTACCTATATTTCCTAGAAAAAACGCTTTAGATCTAGAATCTATTGATTTTAATTTTTCCGAATAATTACTATCTTTCCTGAAAATTTGTTTTAACTTCCTCCAAGTCTTAAAGTCTGAAAGTGTTTTTTGGTCAATGACTTGGGGATTAATCTTGTTAGCTAAAATATCAGTAAACTTCAGCACAAAATCAATGTTTGACTGAGATAGAGGATCTTCTGGGTTGATTTGAGGGTCTTCTGGGTTGGTTTGGCAAGATACTTCTGGGTCTATTTGGCAAGATACTTCTGGGTCTATTTGCTCAATTAACCTTTGTAATTCTTTATCTAACTCTGGCTTGATTTTGCTTTTTATATCCCCTTCTATATCCCCTTCTATATCCTCTTCTATATCCTCTTCTATATCCTCTTCTATATCCCATTCTACATAGGTTGATATAACTTTTTCTTCTGTTTGCTCTCGTGGTTCTATTTCCTTGGCTTTGTTGATTGCCTGATTCAAGGTTTGCTGAAGATCTATAAGCAGACTAAGGTGATTTAATTGTGCCTTTATTTTAGTTGCTTCTTCAACTGATTGTTTTGCTTTTTCATAAGAAGAGATAGCTAACTGATAGTAACCACCACCTATAGTATTATTGCATTCTTCTGTGGCATCATCTTCATCTGCTTTGCATCCTTTAATATAGTTTAGAATGTCGGTCAATTCTTTAACTGGTTCTCCCTTATATTCAGCCTCTTTGGCTAAATGTCTAATAAGCTCTTCAGGGCTTTCTTGCTCATTAACTTTTTTTCGACCAGCAGAAACTTGGGTATTACCAAGATCAAGGTAAATAGAACCTTCATCTAAAGATGAGTGCGTTTGGGCATATTGTAAACTTTTCTTCAGTACTTTGACGGATTCATCAAATTCCCCCAGTTTCTGTAGAACTTTTCCTAAACTTTGTAAAGCTTGAGCTTCAGTAGCAGAACTAGGTTGCTCTTTAACAAGTTCATCTATTTTCTCTTTTAAAGAAGCATCCTTTTCTGGAAAATCCGACTTACGTAAATAATTAGGTTGTTCCTGGATTAATTTTTTTCTTTCTGTACAGTCTTTAGCGTAGAGCTCAAGTCCATCAACCAAGGTGTTGAATGCTTTTCTGTCAAAACCTACAATACGTAAAGCTTCAGCTCTTTCAGTAAGGCTCTTGAGCATATTCTCTGGCTCACATTCTTCTCCTTTTAAGAAGCTTTCAGCTGCTGCTAACCACTTTTCTTCTGCTTCGGTAAAGTTACTAGCCTTAGAAAATTCTAGAGCTTTATCTACTAGTTCCCAAGCATCACTATTTTGAGAAGTGGTTTCCTGTTCTCGTACTACTTGATAAGCCGACAAAGCAGGAAGACTCAGAGCCGAAGTAAAACCAAACAAAGCCGAGAGAATAAACAGCAACACCCGACGAGATATTACGCTTCTCCGCGTTCCTGCGTCTCTGTGTCTCCGCTTCTGCTGATTATTCCGGTAAACCCTAACAGCTCTCAAAAGGGAAAACTGTACTCTAAGGATAAGTAAACGCCATTTTCTTGCCATGAATCGTCCTCAAAAGAATCAATATTTACTAAAGGAATACCCCAATCTAAACGAATATTTAGAGCGTGATTATCAAATAATTCTTGTTCCCACTGTAGTCCCAAACCAGTACCGACCAAAGCATTAGGACTAGGATTACTGCGATTAGCATTATTCCAGCCAACACCAAAATCCACAAAGGGGGCAACCTGCAACTTTCCCCTTGTGTCCTCCGTTTGGAATACAGGTATTCTCCACTCTACTGAGAAAACTGCACCATTGTCTGTAAGCAGTATATCCTGACGATAGCCCCGCACAGTGTTCTGACCACCATAACTAAACTGTTCTAAAGAAACCAGGGAGTCAAGGGTGAGTTGTATATCGGAACGAAACAATAGGGAAGAACCAGGAAATAGTCCCTTGTCTGATTGATTTAACCGACTCAACCAAAAAAATTGACCTCGCCAGACAAAAAACTGTCCATCAGGAGCATTTTCATTGTTGGTAGCATCAAAGGCATCGATACCCAGGCTAAACTCGGAACGAGCAGCTAGCGCCTGTTGGCTAGTCAGTTGATTGTATTCCTGGAAAAAACGCAGTGCGGAAATGCGGGTTCTGCCTTGGGCATCTGCTCCTAAAGAGAGGGGAAATTCAACTCCTAATAATGAGCTATCACTGACTCTGCGATTGGCGGATACACCCACAAACAAATCTCGTATCACCTTGTCTGTAGTTTGGCGAATAATCGGCTGTCGAAAACTCAGATTAAAATCGTGAGATACTACCTCAATATCTAGGGCATCAAAAGGTTCTTCGATAATGTTACTGCGGGCGTAACGATAGGTAGCGCTCAGGGTACTATTATCGGAGTTGACCGGAACAGTATAGTTAAATTGCACCTCATTGCTACCGTCAGTATTGGCGTAAATGAACCTAGCGACATCCCCTAATCCCAGAACATTGCTATGGGTGAACTGTGCCTGACGACGAAAACTGCCAACGCTGGGGTTACGATTATTGTCCAGGATTAATTTACCATTGAAAGCTGGAGCTTCTGTAAAATTTACCGTAAGTATACTGAAGCCATAACGAGGACTAGTGGATAGTTCCGCTGAGATGTTTTCAATTCGAGGGTCTCGTCGCAGTAGTTGCAGGGCATTTTGTAATCGGTCTACATTTAATACTGCGTTTTCCTCTGCACCCAAGCGATCGCGTATATAGTTGACTAAACGCTTTGTACCAATCACGTTAATTGCTTCTAGGCGACCCTCATCAATCCGAATCGTAACATCACATTCCTTTTCTCGACAGTCACCCAGGTTTTGTTCAGGAAGATAAGCTCCAGAAGTATCATACCCCTGCTCTAGATAGAGTTGAGTAATGAATGCAGTAGCATCAAGCAGTTGTTCAAAGGTAATATTGTCTCCGGTAGATAGATCTAATTTCTCTTGAAGGTATTCTTCTAATTTCTCTTGAAGGTCTTCTTCCGTAAAAACTGTTAATTTGTCTTTAGACTCAAACTTAAATTCACGAACTCGGAAGCCTTCTTCATCTCTGGAGGAAGGGTTAGAGTTGGGTTGAGTTGCAGGCTCTACCTGGAGTAGTTCCTCTTCCGCAGCCGGAAGTTCCTCAATTGGGACTTGAGGAAAGTCTACAGGCTCAAAAGACTGGGCTGTTGCTACTGAGGAGCTCAATAGTGAAGTAAGAACAAACAAACTGCCCACTGGCAACAGCATCACCAAGGCTGATAATTGTTTTTTAACTATCATGAATGACAATCTGCTGAAGTGGACAAAGGCTTTTGAGGGTGAGTGAGGACTTCGGCGGTGAAAATTACTTCTCCCTCCTCATTGACATACCAACCTTGAGCCGGAAGGGGAAGTTGTTCTTGGGCTTCCGTTTGTTCTACTTCAAGGGAAGTATTGTCAGTATTGTCTCGAGGGAAAGCTACAATATCACTGCCCAATGGTTCGCTAGTACTTGTAGGAAGTCCTCCGCGTCCAACTATAATAAACTTGTTTTCCGTATCCCCCTGTTTAGTTTCGCAAACTTGAGCCACCAAATCTCGAGGATTCAGAAAATCTTCTGAAGGATCGAACACTTCCAGTTGGGTTTCTGGTGTGTTTAACTCCACCTCACCATCGATGCCTAAATCGGAAGCTGCGGTAATATCGCAGTCGCTACAGTTAAATATTTCTCTAACATTGATCAAGATTCTTCCCCCATTCCCCTGAAAGGCATTAGAGGTAATATCGCTATTGGCTAACAACAGCACAAAGTCAGCGGGGTCAAGGTTTTTCCCGGTAATGGTGATATTACCCCCATCTCCCACTCCGCCACCGTCGGTGGATATCTGACTATTGTTACGCAAGATCGCGTTTTTTACCCTGATGGTAATGTTACCCACAGTACCCAATGCCGTTGTCCCGGTGATAAAACCATTGTCCATCCTGAGGGTATGAGCCATGATATCGAGGTTGCCCACGGCTCCTGAACCTGTGGTACTGACGGAGATAGCCGCCCCTTCTCGTATATCTAGCAGCTTGGTATTAACCGTTATACTTCCTCCATCTCCACTAGCTACATTGTCACCGAGGTTAGCGTCTCCAGCCCCAGTACCAACAAATAAACTGCTGAGTTCCTCTCCGGATTGAGCAAACAAGCCACTTTGAAAAACTCGACCATCCGATGTGGTGAAGGAACCACTTAATTCAACCGATTCTGAAGCATTGACAACCAAGTTAGCTCCCCTGCCACCGGGAACTCCGTTTTGTCCTCCTCCACGAGTAGCAGTGGAGACTCTCGCTCCATCCCTAACTATGAGCCGAGGTGTATTGATCGTCAAGCTGCTGACTGAAGCATCTCCAGTGCCATTGGTGGCTGCGAATAAACCACTGCGACTAAACTGATTGGGATCGTTGGGATTGGTAGCCGCACCCAGTAGTTCTATGGATTCACTGGCGTTGACTGTCAGGTTCCCTGGTATACCAGAATTGTTTTGTCCGAGTAAACTGACGGAAACATCAGCTCCGTTCCTAGTAACCAGTTGTCTGGTATCAATAGTAATATCGCCAGAGTTGCCATTGCCCCTGGCTCTAGCGGATATTGTGCTAAATTCTAATCGTCCCTGACTATTTAAGGCAGAACCGCTTACTTCTACAGTGTCAGAGTTGACAACAATATCTCCTCCATTCCCAGAACCAAAGGAGGTGGTAGAAATTTCAGCACCATCACGAACAACTAGTTGCTCTGCATCAACCCTGATACTGCCGCCATTACCTGCGGCATCTTGGGCACTAAGAGGTGTACCTCCTGGTGTGAATATACCACTGAGTTGTTCTCCGGATTGGGCAAACAAGCCACTATTAAAAGTTTGACCATCTCCAGAAATAAAGACACCACTCAACTCAATCGATTGAGCATTAACAATGACATTGCCGCCATCACCCGCAGAAACACTATCTTGTTCTGGTCCCCTAGTAGAAGTGGAGATTCTTGCTCCATTGAGGATTGTTAGCTGAGGTGTGTTAACGGTAATACTACTACTTGCAGCATCTCCGATACCGCTGTTGGCAGCAAACAAACCACTGCGACTAAATTGACTAGGATTGAAGCCATTAAAGCCAACACCATCGAGTTCTACTGTTTCGCTGGCATTAACCGTAATATTTCCTGGGATGCCAGGACCACCAACCAGGAGAGAGCTAACGGAGACATCACCGCCTCCTTGAATAGATAACTTTTTCGTATTGATGTTAATGTTTCCTGCATTACCATCACGATTCGACCTAGCTGATAAGGTGCTGAAGACGATATTGTTACTACTATCTACAGCCGAACCAGTAATTTCCACTAACTCTGTGGTGTTTACTTGCACATTACCAGCGGGATTGGAGCTGTCAGTATTAGCGCTAATTTGGGAGCCTTGCGTTACCCTTAGCTGTCTAGCTTGGATATTAATGTCGCTGCCACCACTAGTACTAACTACCGCTTGCTGAGAGAGGTTGATATCTTGGAAGTTCTGCACTCCAGCGTAATCTAAAGATAAATTATCGCCATTGAGAGTCAGGTTCACAGAACTGTTGTCCCCCACACTACCCAGTTCAATTGTTCCTTGTGGTGCGGTTACATAGCCACCTTCTAGGTTCAAGGCTCCCCCTAAAAGAGCGAGAGTTTTGCCTGAGGGAACTTCTAAGCCAACTGTTTGACCATTACTATTTGTAGCTTGAGAGCGGTTGGTAATGCTTCCTGGTGCTGAGCCAAATTGAACTCCTAAGGGAACATTGATGCTGAGTACCGAGTTTCCTGGATTAGTGGCACTAAAGACTCCATCGCTAAAGGTGATTGCCTCAGCAGTAGTAGCCAGAAACGAGCCACCAACATTCAGTTGGGCATTAGAACCAAAAATAACACCATTAGGGTTAAGCAAAAATAAGTTGGCAGTACCATTAGCGCTGATAATACCGTCAATATTAGAAATAGAAGTACCCGTTACTCTGGCAAAAATATTGTCAATCGCGATCGCATTGTCGAAAAAGGCTTGGTTGCCTAGTAAGGAAAATTCCGAGAAGCTATGGAATAAGTTATTACTATTAGTAGCACCACCGGTAATAGTGCAGGTAGCCGCATTGCAACCTGTGGTCACATCATTAACCAGAGTACCCAAATTACCATTTGGAGTCGTATCCGGCGTTATTTGTCCTCTAGCAGGAACAACAATCAATGGACAACCCAGAATCAGGCTGCCTGCTAGCCAAGATAAGGCTGCATTAGATTTCATGGAGTTTACAAAATACGCAGTTAGGTTGAGAAAAATCTTCACCTAATGATAGACACATTTTGTCTCTATTTAGTAGGTCACCTACCGAATTAAGTATATTCACTGATAATGGCAATTTTTTTGATACATACTTTTAGGGGCGAAACTAGCGAAGCTGTCACCAGGGGCAATCTAGCTCGAAACGCTTACTATGCAAGGGTTTCAAAAATAAAAAATTTAGTGATCGCAGAAGTGATAAATTTGCAGCTTTTGGGCACTTCCTGCAAAAGTAGGAGTTTTGTCTTTGGAGGATAAACAGCTAAAACTCATAGATGGTCGGGCTGCAAGCCAATTATCCATGAATAGTGATACATACTGCTTCAAACATCGAAAGCTGCAAAATTTCCCAGATTGCCCCGTATGACACCTTGGCTAGTTTTCCCCCTTTTAGGCGTAGATCGAAGGTTGGTGCAACCAGGGGCAAGGCGTAAGGCTAGGGTTCGTGTCATGAGACGCAAGTTGAAATGAAGTCACTTTTGTCAACCCCAAAGGTTATCGCCCGAATGCTTCACCCCTACAGGGCGGAAATATAGGGTTCGTGCGACCAAGTGCAGCCTGTGGCTGAAATTATTGTTCTGTATAGCTTCTAGCCTCTAAACACTTCTCTAATATTCCGGACAAGATTTTGAGCGATTGATAAGTTTTAACAATCTATATGGACTCGTTTTCTAATTCTTTTATCTCGTCTTCTAATTTTTCTATCTCGTCTCTTATGTCTTGCTCAGATAATTGAGATTTAAAGCGGAGAGGCAATGCCCTTTCAAAAGCTTTCTTTGCTTCTTTACAATACTCTAATTTTTTCTCCACACTTTTTTCACGCTGCTTCAGTTCTATGTATACTTCGCCCAGATTGTACAAAGCTAAAGGTTCCGTTATACCGCGATTGAAGCGATACTTGGATGGGTCATCAAATAGAATTGCATTATTGTATTGCTCGATAGCTTTGTCGAAATCTTTTCTAGCTTCCTCAGGGTCACTTTTCTTCTTTCCAGATTTCTTATACAATTCCCCTAAACAATTGTAGGCTTCTACAAACTTTGGTTCATGCAGAAGAGCAGTCTTGCAAAGAAATAATCGTTCATCGTCAGAATCATCGTCTAATTTACCTATGACATAAGATTTACTGGTTAAAGCCTGGAAAAAGTCAGGTTTGTTCTTGAGAACAGCATTAAAACCTTCTAAAGCTAATTCATAATAACCTCTCTTCAGTTTTGCCAATGGTTCCTCTTCTGCTTTTTTTAGCCAAGTGTCAGCCTCATTGTATTTAAATCTTGCCTGCCAATAAGGAACTAAAACTAAAATAAAGAAGACTGAGATTGTAAATAGTGTAACCAAGGAAAAACCACCAAGTATTTTCCATAAAACACTTAAATTTTTAGTTTTATCGATAAATGAAGACGGCTTACCATGTTTTTTTAGTTGCTCGAGATCATTGATAACCTCACTAGCTGATTGATAGCGATGCCCTTGCCTAAATTCTTCATCTACCATCTTCTCCAAAACCTTTTTGAGACCAGTTTGAACTTTTATTTTCTTGTCCCATAAATTTTTATGCTCTTTATCACTTTTTATTTGTTGCGGCTCTTTACCAGTTAAAAGTTGTATGGCAATCATTCCCAAGGAATAAAGGTTACCATTCGGAGAGTAATATCCTCTCTTCTGTTCAGGTGATATATAGTCTCTTGTTCCCAGAGGAATGTTTCTGTAAGAGTTACTTGATAAATTATCTATTTTTTCAATTTTTAATGAGCCAGTTAAATAAAATTCACTTTGCTCTTTGATGAGTATTCGAGATGGGTTGATATCGAGATGTAAGTAATTACTGGTATGTAAAACGTCTAAAGTTATTAATAATTTTTTGATAAGTTTTATGACTCGCTGCTCTCCCCAAAATCTTCCCGTTTTTTTGTTCAAGACAATATCTTGACTCAAATATCTACCCTGAATAAAATCATAAACCAAATAAAACTTGGATGATTCAGTAAAATGGTCTAAAAGTAAAGGTATAGATGTATGAAGATTGTTTATATCGTCTAGTTTTTTGCACTCTTCAGCAAAGGTTTTTGGAGCCAGACGTAGTGGATTTGTACTATCACTTCTAGGGTCAAATTCCTGAATAATTACTTCTTGTTTATCTCTTTCATCTATAGCTGTGTATGTATAATTAATAATTAGGGCATCACAATTTTCTTGATTTAGATAGTCAATAGCCTTAATAATTTGGTATCTATTATTCAATTTATTGTTAACTGAATTAAGAGACTGAAGTGCTTTAATAACTTGCTGTGCAGATTCGTAGCGTTCTTCAATTTTGGATCGAATCATCTTGTTCAAAATTACTGCCAAGTCATCACCAGCTAGCTTTTTATGCTCTCCCTCAAGAGTGCTATCTTTCTCAGGAATATTACCAGTTAAAGCTTCTATAGCTGTAACTCCCAAGGAATATATATCACTACTAGGATAAACATTGCCTTTCAATAACTCAGGGGGTGCGTATCCTGGTGTTCCAGGAGGTTCATATCCTGTGTCTGTCAAATGTTGGTATTTACTAATGCCAAAATCAATGATAACTATGTGGCCTTTGTTATCTTGCCACATTAAATTACTAGGCTTGATATCACGGTGATATATTTTCTTATTATCGATACTGTGGTCATGGATATGGCTTAAGATGTCTAGAACATCTTGTAAAAGAGCAATGACTTGAAATTTGTTGAGGCGCTTTCTAGATTTAATTAGATCTTTTAGAGTACTTCCTTGGATAAACTCTTGTACCAAATAACGATCTTTATCTTGGTCAAAATCGTCTTTGTAAACAGGTATTTGAAGTACGTTTTTGTCTGTAAAATATTTCAGAATCTTCGCTTCTTGATCAAAGCGCTTAACAAATACTTCATTATCTTGCTTAAGTTGTTTAATTACATAAAGAGTAGAGGAACTGGATCTTTTATCTTGAACTAGATAAGTTATACCCTGTCCCCCCCCTCCAATATCACTGATAATTTCGTAGCACTTGTTTAAAACTGTTCCTTTCTTTTTTTTTGTTATTGACATTTGGTTAATATTTTCCTTGGGAATACACGAAAATTTCACTCATCTTAAGCTTTTAACTTGGTGCTACATACTTGAACCAGTTGTTGGAGATTATCGCGTAATATTCTCAAAGCATCTTGAGAAAGGTTAGCTGTGGTTATGAAGTCTATGGGAATATTAACCGAGATCGTTGGAATATCGTTTGCCAGAGGAGTTGACTCTTCTGGCTCTTCAGTCGATAACTTATTCCACCTAGGCTTTAAACTTTGGACTAGTATTTTCTGGAGTTTAGGCAAGAAGCTAACTTCACTGCACTTAATCCAGACTAAGCCTAAATTAATGTTTCTCAGTTTTATTTCTTGTAAGTAAAGGTTATTCTTGACTTCGCTACGCAAGTCTACGCTCTGTCCTACATAGAGAACGCAATTCCCTTCCAGAATTAAATAAACAGCAGGAATACTAGGTAAGTTCTCTGACTCAGAGGAAAGAGGAAGCAAGCCACGTCCAATTTGCTCCACAAGCTCAGACCTAGATAAATCCAGCTCCTTAGCAAGGCAGTCTAACCCTTTGACTCCTGTGGGAGTAAGGGCTAAATTGACCCGTGTTTTTTGTTCATCTTCATATCTAGTAGGCACTTATTCTCATAACATCCAAGAGACTACTTAAATTATACAATTATTCTTACACAAATTGTGTAAGAATAATTTGGCAGTAAAAAAAATTGAATCCCTGCTCTAGGAAAACCAAGCAGGGATTCAGAGGTAATTTTGGTTTGGTACTACTACCTTGGCAAAGCTCAAACTGTAGGATGGGTTGAGGGACGAAACTCATCCTACCTAAAAGAAGGCCAAATGGGAATGGGGAAGCTCCCATTTAGAAAACCTCGTGCCTCTGTACCTCCTTGATCATAGTTATCAAAGAGATACTGTTGAACTGCTTCGATTTGCTTTGGCTCAAATTTAAACACAATCCGATCACACTGATCTTCTGTAGTTGCCAAGCAAACATTATTGTTAACAACCCTGAAGTAGAAGTATTTTTCTTCCTCTCCAATATTTGTTAAAGCCTTAGTCAAATTCTTAACAGCTTTCTGGCAAAGCTCTGAAGACTTATCCTCAAAAATACTATTTTTCCAAACGAACCTTTCCTGACCTCGCTGTTCCCCAGCAGAAACCATCAACTTTACTTCTTCACCTGAAGGCACACAAGAATAGGAAACATTTTTCGTACCTTCAGCAAAAGCGGCTGGAGTTGCTACTGTAAGGAGGGTAGCGGCTAAACAAAAAGAGGTGATTTTACTCATTCTCTATTATCCTCTCAAGAAAAAAACTTCCAGGTAAACCAGAAAAGTCAGAGTGCTTAACGTGACAGCAGGCACTGATGGCACATCTATATAATAAGCACCTACACAGAATTATTTGCCTATTCCCGATTGCTGTGACCCTTATGCTGTCAGGATTTTAGTTTCGGGCAATGTGTAATTAATTTTGTGTACCTGCTTATTCTAACCCAAGTCTTGTAGTATATGTGAAATGTTTGATTATCGAGGAGGCGATCAGCTTCGCTGGTGTCGTAGGCAATCACAGCTAACCTGGAGCATCACTAAAGATAGCCCCTTCCTGTATTAGTTTAGCTCGCGTTTCTTCAGAAATCCCCTGATTATTACCGAATTGGGCGTTTTCTACTTCAGCTTCTTCTATATTTGCTCTTTGTAGGCTGGCTCCTTGTAGGCTGGCTCCTTGTAATTTAGCTCCTTGTAATTTAGCTCCTTGTAATTTGGCTCCTTGTAAGTTAGCTCCTTGTAAGTTGGCTACTTGTAGGTCAGCTCCTTGTAGGTCAGCTCCTTGTAGGTCAGCTCCTTGTAGTTCAGCCTTTCGCAGTTCGGCTTCTTGCAGGTTAGCTTCTTCCAAGTTGGCTCCTTGCAGTTTAGCTACTCGCAAGTTGGCTCCTTGCAGTTTAGCTCTCTGTAGCTCTGCTTCTTCCAGCTTGGCTTTGTACAGTCCAGCTCTCTGTAGCTTGGCTTCTTGTAGTTTGGCTCTCTGTAGCTCTGCTTCTCGTAAGTTGGCTCTTTGTAGCTTGGCTCTCTGTAGCTCTGCTTCTCGTAAGTTGGCTCTCTGTAGCTTGGCTCTCTGTAGCTTGGCTTCTCGTAAGTTGGCTCTCTTTAGCTTGGCTTCTCGTAAGTTGGCTCTCTGTAGCTTGGCTCCTTTAAGAATAGCTTTTTTCAAGTCAGCTTCTGGAAGCTCAGCCTTTGAGAGATTGATTTTTTCAAGGTCTGCTTTTGGTACATCTAAGCCTTTAAGTGAGACACCGTAACGGTTCAGGTCTTGAAGTGCTGTAATTCTTGCATAGCTGGTTTCTACTTTTGCTGCTGCGGCATTATCTATAACCTGCCATGCTTCGTAAATTGTTTTTTGCCTACGTTCCCCGGTCTCAAATACATATAATAATGCTAGTGCTAAAATACTAAAAGCTTCAATATTATCTACCTTAATTATTGATAATATTTCCTTAAAAATATTATTATTTATCGGAATTTTTTCTAACCAAGAAACAAATAAAACAATTAAAAATGAAAATATTATAGCTAAAACAATTCTTAAAAAAACTTGGTTTATAATAGAGAAACAAATCGCTTTTAAAGGTTTTACAAATTTATCCAAAAAACCTACTACGGGTTTTGCGAATCTTATGCATTCATAAAAAATTACTTTAATAAATCTTACTTTTCGACTAAGTTTATTCATTACTTACTACCACCTCTCCCCCACTGACAAACAAAAGAAATGATTAGAGCGATCGCAAACTCTCCTGACTGGAGAAGTTGAAGCTTTGTTCGCTGGAAAACAAGAGTCCATCAGCCCAAGGTTGCAAGCGATCACAATGCCAGTATTGTTTTTGTTTCTCAAGCGAGACTTTAAAGGATTCGTAGCAACCATCAACAACGCGGATGCCGCAGTTGTGACCTTGCCATGCCGATTTACCTTTACCTGCTACATTATCATGCATGGCGTATTTGCTATCCAAAGAAACAACATTCATCAATTTAGCGTAATGAGCTTGGGCATCAGGTGAGCCTCCCAAAAGATGGACTGGGCGATCTCCAAACCACGTAGGTTCTATCGATGTCGAGCCGTGTGATGTGGGAATGCTGAACCCTAGCCAATACTCGGAGGGCAACCAGGATTTTACCTTGGGAATTAGCACCACCCTTCCACAATATTGTTGAATTTCTCTAGCTTGTTTGAGAGCTTCTCTAAGCTGCTCTACAGATTCAATATCTTTTACGGTGGCGATCAGAGGCTTATTCGCTTTGATCAGTTCTAGGTGTTGGGAATGGTCATAATCATCTCCCCATTGATTATCGATCATTTCCATGTGCCAACCTGGTTTATTACTGCGATTGAATGACTGAATCCCCAAACGCCAACCACATTCAGATGCGATGTGGTCATATCTGGATGTCCCGCCGCCATTGCACATAAACAGGAGTGGTAATTGAATTTGGTACTGCCAGCAGTTCAGGCGGCGCTTTTTGCCGGGAGCTGTGCCAAGTAGTTTAAAGCCAATCGATGAGTAGAAGGCATTAGCAGCACATTCCGATGGGCATTTGAGGAATATGCGATCACACCGTGCCTCAATAGCACGGCACAACACTCGGTAAAACAGTAAACGTCCCCAACCCTGTCGCTGGTGTTCTGATAATACAGCCAGAGAGTAGATTGTCGTTTGTTTGTCCCTGCGATGGTGAAAGTGGGTAAAACCTATCCCTTGAATAACTTCTAAGCATCCTTTGGTATCAGATTCTTCTAGGCTGCGGATATTGACAAACCCCAACTCCTTAGAAAATCTGGAGGCAATGCGTTTTGCCTCTTGGGGTCTGTTGAGCTTGTACTTAGAAGCACTAGCGGTAATAGCTACAATGTGTTGATTGTACGCTTTCCCCTCTGGTGTTTTAAGCCAACACGCTCGACATAAACCTCTTCGTGATTCTAGTCTGAGTCGCTTCCCACACTGACATTTGGGTGCTGATTTGTTGTGACGCTTGCGCTCACGCCACCGTTTTTGTGCTAGTTTACTCGCCATATCTGACTTTAGTTGACTAATCTACATTTTAGTTGACTAATCTACCGAAGTGGAAACTGCGATTATTGGGTGTACAACTCAGAATCCCTAAGTGTTGCCATCTCAGCCTTCGCCCAAGCCAGATTGTGCCGCCAGTACGGAAAGGTAGCACCAGCCTTACGCCAAGTTTTCTTCCAGAGCGCATTAGCAATAGGCGATCGCCCGTCCGTCGATAAACTCAACCCATACTCATCGCACAGCCTCAGCAAACCAGGCAGCGGCGGCTCATACCCCTGGTGCGGTTTAAGCCAGGTCACCCCGAAAATGTGGACTTGCCTGACCCCAGATTCAGCAATCAGGGGAATTACCCGCCGCATCGCCTCCCAAAACACGGGCATCCACTTCTTCTGTTTCCCCAGGATGCACCAACCCCCTAACCCAAGCACATCATCAGGTGTCGCATATTCTAAAACCTGCTCCACACACTGCTGATACTGGAGAGCATCAACCCCCTGGCAGCTCAATACCAGTTTGTAACCATCAAGTCGATAACGTTGAGATGCTAGATACCGCGCCGCCTCCACAGTCTGCCGAACAGCTTCCCATGCCTCATCGACCGACCAGCGCTGCTTAATTCGCTTCCCGTCAACAAATTTCTCATCGATTAGCCTGTCATACGACACGAGCCAAGTTTCCTTACAACCGAGCATTTTAGCCAGAGTCTGGAGTTGGCGCTCAAGAGCAATAGCAAAAGACACCCTAGAGTTGGTCAAAACGTCGGTAAAAGCACACGAATCAAACAGCAGGCGAATCTTGGACAAATCAACACCCCTGCAATTGGGGACTTTGGTGATAGTGACCGTTTCTCCCCCTACCTTACCAGTGCGCCCCGGTGACATCTGAACACTACCACAGATATTGTTCAACTCCGAGCGCCCCCGATAGGCATAAGTATTCGCCTGGGCGTTCACAAAACACTCCAAATCTGGCTTAAGCTGAGACTGCCTGACCCCATACGCTTCAGCCAGATATTCCACAAGAAACGCCTGAAACCTTGAGGTGACAGAGGCTCCCACCTTGTCAATCAGTTGTTCAGCCAGTTCTTCAAGATTAGGAACTTTGGGGATAATTGGGGGATTTTTCCGAAGCAAGGGGACATCCCCCGAATCCTCTTGCTTTCTTACTTTCCCAACCCACCCCTACCCCCTCCCAGGAGGGGAACAGGAGGGCGACTATTCCCGTTGGTTGTAGGCTGGAGTTTGGCAGCAAGCCGCTGCTGAATGCACGATTGGGCTTCCTCCAATTCATCATCGCTCATCTGGTCAAAAAGGCGATCGCGACAGCAGATACGTTGCTCAACACTCATCTGGTCAATATTGGAGACAAAGCCAATTACGTAATCGGTCACTTGGATTTCCGGCTTAATCCACAAGCACTCCATCGTATCCTTACCACTGGTGGCTCTGGAAGTGGTTTCTTTCCGATGCCACCCTTGTAGGAGAGAAGCATATTTACTGCTTGGGTATCCCGAAATAATCGCCTTCCCCTTAATTGACCTTACTGTTTCAATCAATTGGATGTGCTGCTCAATCGAATATTCATACTCGTATGGGGTGTGAGAATTCCGAGTGTCCTGGATGTAAGGAGGGTCACAATAGAAGAGAGTGTCAGGACTATCGAACTGCTTGATAATTTCCAAAGCATCCAGCTGGTAAACTTGGATATCGGATATCCTGGATGCGATCGCCTGTAAGTGTGAATGATCATCATTTTCTGGCTTGCCCAAAGCCTTGGAACTATAGCCAGATGCCCATCCTGTACCACCCCCGGTGTAAGAGATTCGACATTGGGTGTAAAACTTGGTTGCTGATTCAATTGGGTCATCCGATGGTTTTTTCGCCCACTCTACAGTTTCCTCGTTGAAGGTGAGCGCTTCAATTTGAGAAATCAATTCTTCTGAATTGTCCTTGAGTTGCCGCCAAAAATTCACCGCTTCTGGATGGATGTCGTTGTAGACCTCGATTTCTGACGAGGGTTTCAATAGCCCAACACTATACATTCCCCCAAATGGCTCAACGTAAATCTTGTGTTCTGGGAAGTGAGAAGCGATCCACTTGCCAACCCTCCACTTTCCCCCATACCAACGGTTAGCTGGTCGGTTGATTTTAGTTGAACTGCTGCCATTATTAACAGGCTCTATTGCCTGTACCGGGGGTGACGCTGCAACTTCCCCATTCCTCGTTAAGAGTTCCCCGCTTCCAATATTCTCTACATTCATGGTTGCGTTGGTTCCGTGCTTAGTAGTGTAGGTTCTATGATGAGATTCGTCATCATTTCTCACTGCGTTTAAACGCAGTGAGCGAACAAGCGACTCACTCACTTTGACCCTTCGAGCAATTTCACGATTGCTCCACTTACTCCACTCCGGGTCATTGAGCAGCATCGTCACAGCACGGCGCTTATCTGCACGGCTGCGGGGTTTGACGGCTTTGTGTTCGGCGTTAGCCCCGACTGAGTAGAGTACAGCATCCCGACGGGTTCCTTGGTGAATTACCGCCTGAATATCCTCAACCCCTGATTCTAATGATGCCTTGCACCGGTGGAATCCATCGGCTAACCAGTAGCTCTCTCCATCGTAGAAAACAATAACCGGATCTAGTTCGGCTCCATCCTCTATCGCCTCTTTTAAAGTGGCGACGTGACTCAAGTCCAGTTTCTCACGAGACTGAGTACCCCCGTCACGGCGGATTTCAGAAGAGATGTTGAGGTAGGCATAGCATTTCTCAGTTTTGCCCTTATCCGATAAGGCATCTACTGCTTTGACCACTTCAAAACGAACCACCCATAATGGCTGTGCCGCGTCAAAGCCGAGGAAGAATTTATCGATAAATTCTTTCTTGGATAGCTCAGGATAGCCCTCCAATGCCACTTCCTCTTCATCCATATCCACCAGCGCCTCTTGATAAGGCTCTGCTGTCAGCTTAATGGTGGCAATCTTCTTCCCCCCATACATAGGCGATTTATCATAAGCGTCTATCGGTCTCCCCTCCTTCCAAGCCTTGATAAATTGCTTGGCATGGCGCTCTTTCCAGTTTCTCCGAGTCACCGTTTTCTGATGAAGGCGATCGCTGGTGTAGCCAAAACTAAGTATCATTTCTGCCTCCTCAGTAAAGGTTGGGGAAGTGAGCGGCTTTAAAAACAGTTCCACGAACTTGGGGGGAACCGAATATCCCAGAATCGAACCCGCGACGGCGACGGATTCAGGGAACTTGTACCAATCAGGAAAGCCTTGAAGACGGCGGACACATTCAATTGTCAGGGATTTGGGGTGACCATAAGGGAACCAAATGTCAGCAAATTTGGAGCGATTATTACACCTGCCATCCGTGAAATGCGACCTTAAAACTGTGTGTGCTGGCATTGAGCCGGGAACTGCCGGGGAAGTACTCCTACCGCCGACGCGACTAATTAGCAACGCCTGTGCCTTATTAGTCTTCAAAAACTCGTCAACCGACTTCTGCTGATTCTTGAGTAACTTGGTGTTGGGCAGAAATGCAACCAAATCTTTTATCGCCTCCAGCCAACCGACTTTGGGTTGAAAGGGAGGTAGAGATAGTATTAGAGACTCAACTCTAGAGGCCCAAGCAATGAACCGCTTCCGCGCCTGGGGGATTCCGTAATTGCTCATATCCACCTGCTCCGATTGCAACCGATAACCGAGGGTGGTGAGTACAGATGCTATCTTTTCCCAGCTGGATGATTTTCGATAAGCTGGCACATTTTCTAAAAAGAAATGCTTGGGGCGGAGTTTATTGATTGCAGCTACTACCGCATTGGCTGCTTCTACATCCTCATCCTGCTCGGAACCACCCCTTTTGGCGGCGCTGAAGTTACTGCACACTGGGGATGCCCAGAGAATATCGGGTTCTTTGGGGAATCCGGGAAAATCATCTGATGCTATCTCTTGTACAGTTCGGCGGATGACTTGACACCGGGGGAAGTTTGTCTCATGGCAGTCTGCGATCGCACTGCTTAACTCTGGCTTATGGGGGTCGTATTCGACAGCTAGGACGGGTTCAATCCCTGCATCAATCATCCCAGCTTCAACGCCACCACCGCCAGCAAATAAGACTACTGCTGTTGGAGCTTTATTTGATTTCATGACTTAAAGACCAGGTATTAGGGGTTAGGGTTAGGGGTTAGGGGTTAGGTGTACAGAAAAGCCTGAAACCTAACACCTCAACTACCCTCGTGCCCAATGCCTGAGTTCTTTAAGCTGATTTTGGTCACCAGGCTCTAACCATTCGATCGCTAGCTCATAAGCTTTCACTCCAACCTCGGCTTTGAGATTTTTGAGGGCGTGAGCTGCGGCCTCGTTATTGTTGGTATCCATCTGCCCAAGGCTTACGGAAATGCGTTGGGCTATCTGTCCCAGCTCAAGGGCGGTCAATCCTGCCCAAGGGTCTTCTTCTGTTTCATTACTAAGTTGCTGTTGGGAGGAGTTGCTGGAATCGGTTGGTGCAGTTTCGGATGCTGTGGTTGATTCGGTTTGGAGTGGAGCGGTAGGTTGTTCAGTGGCTACAACTTCTGCTGTGACTACATTTTGCTCCTGAACTACCTCGGATACTGATCCACTTTTTTCTAAACTTTCCCCCATATTCTCAATGGAATTTTTCACCGTATTATCAGCGGGTATTTCCAGTAGAGACTGATTTTTAGTGAAAGTTGGGTCAATGGGAGGATCGGGAGGATCGGTGTAGCTGGAAACATTGATTTCATTAGCTTTCTGGCTCTTTCCTACCCCTAGCTCCACCTCATCGGAGGGTGGATCTGTGGATAGATCTGGTAATTCCCACCCACGCTTCCAGGTTCCGCTACGCCAGCGCTTGGCTTTCTGCCATCCGAAGCGCCTTAAAATCGCTGCTGCCCTCATCTG
>JAAHGR010000005.1 GCA_010672425.1 Symploca sp. SIO2E6 | reverse complement strand
TGCCTTAACCTCCAGATTAAGTCGGTTCAAAATCTGATTTCCTTCTACATCTGCTGTCAAATCCCGGATTGACAGAATTGTATTACTACTATTATCACTCATTTTTAGAATTGAAAATTGGGAATTGGGAATTGGGAATTGGGAATTGGGAATTGAGAATTGGGAATTGGGAATTGGGAATTGGGAATTGGGAATTGGGAATTGGGAATTGCAATTTAACAATTTAACAATTCAACAATTTAACAATTCAACAATTTAACAATTTAACAATTTAACAATTATCCAACCGCTCCTTCCAGCTTCAAACTCAATAACTTATCCGCCTCTGCTGCAAATTCCATGGGCAACTCATTGAAGACATCCTGACAGAAGCCACTAACCATCATCGAAACCGCATCTTCTTCGGAAATACCCCTTTGGGCGAAGTAAAACAGTTGGTCTTCCCCAATCTTGGAGGTGGATGCTTCGTGTTCTACCTTAGCGGTATTGTTTTCTACCTGAATGTAGGGGAAAGTATTCGCCTGAGCCGTATCCCCAATCAGCATCGAATCACATTGGGAGTAATTCCTCGCACCAGTAGCTTTTGGGCCAACCTTGACTAAACCCCGGTAACTATTTTGGGACTTACCAGCAGAAATCCCCTTAGAAATAATCGTACTGCGGGTATTCTTACCGATATGGACCATCTTGGTGCCGGTGTCAGCTTGCTGTAAGTTATTAGTCAGAGCCACAGAGTAAAACTCGCCCACCGAATTATCTCCCACCAGCACGCAACTAGGGTACTTCCAGGTAATAGCCGAACCAGTTTCTACCTGTGTCCAGGAAATCTTGGCATTAACTCCCTTACACAAACCCCGCTTGGTGACAAAGTTATAGATCCCACCTTTACCATTTTTGTCCCCAGCGTACCAGTTTTGTACTGTAGAATATTTAATCTCTGCATTATCCAGAGCCACTAGTTCAACAATCGCGGCATGTAACTGATTGCTGTCATACATCGGTGCGGTACAGCCTTCCAAATAGCTAACAGAACTACCTGCTTCCGCCACAATCAGAGTACGCTCAAACTGTCCCGTATCATTAGCATTAATCCGAAAGTAGGTAGATAGTTCCATCGGACATTTTACCCCTTTAGGAATGAAGACAAAGGAACCATCGCTAAAGACAGCAGAATTGAGCGCCGCAAAGTAGTTATCGGCGATCGGTACAACTGTACCAAGGTATTGTTTAACCAATTCTGGATGTTCTTGCAGAGCCTCTGAAATGGAGCAGAAAATTACCCCATCTTGGGCTAGCTTCTCCTTGAAAGTAGTAGCAACCGAAACACTATCAAAAATCGCATCCACCGCCACATTCGCCAGCCGCTTCTGTTCCGAGAGGGAAATACCTAATTTATCAAAGGTTTCCAGTAAAGCCGGGTCAACGTCTTCCAAGCTGTTAAGCTTGGCTTTACTCTGTTTCGGAGCAGAATAGTAGATGATATTCTGATAGTCAATAGGTGGATAGTTGACATGAGCCCAATTTGGCTCTTTCATTTTTTGCCATTGTCGGTAAGCTTTGAGTCGGAACTCCAGCATAAACTCCGGTTCCTTCTTTTTAGCAGAGATTAAGCGGATAACCTCTTCATTGAGACCACGAGGAATCGTGTCCGTCTCGATATCTGTAACAAAGCCGTACTTATAAGGCTGGTCAACTAAGGTTTTGAGAGTGGCAGTCATGTATTATATATAGTAAGTGTGAGAGCTTAGGGGAATTGGGAATTGGGAATTGGGAATTGGGAATTGGGAATTGGGAATTGGGAATTGGGAATTGTTACTTTCCTGGATTCCTCCTGCCTCCTGCCTCCTGCCTCCTGCCTTGCAGCCTCCTGCCTCCTGCCTCCTGCCTTAGGATTAAAACAACAGTTTTGTTGCTCAACTCTATTGTAAGATATATTAACAACAAAACCGTTGTCAAAGTCAAGTTTTATTTTTGACCTTCCCCTGGCTAAACAAGATGCACCCCAAATCCATAACAACCACCTACCACCCTTCCACCAAGCAAGACATCTTGCAAATCCTCTTCAGAGAAGAGCAAAGCACAGCCACTGAGTTAGCCGATGTTTTAGGGATTAGTCCCCAAGCAATTCGGCGTCATCTGAAAGACTTAGAAGCTGCAGGACTCATTGAGCATCAGTCGCTGCAAGTAGGCATGGGCCGTCCCCACCATATCTATCACATTAGCGGTAAAGGACGCGATCGCTTACCCAATCGTTACGGTGAGTTTGCCGTCTCCCTCCTCGATACCTTATCGAAAACTGTAGACCAAGAGCAATTCAGCACAATTCTGCACAAGCAATGGCAACGGAAAACAGAAGAATATCGAGAGCGTTTGGGTAATGGTTCCCTAGCAGAGAGGGTAGCAGAATTAGTCAAAATACGCCAAGCGGAAGGTTACATGGCGGAGTGGCACATACTCCCACCAAAGGAGAGTAATGGTAGAATAGTTAGTCGTTACGTTATAGTAGAACATAACTGTGCCATTTCCCAAGTAGCTAAATCCTTCCCCACTGTTTGTGGTCATGAGTTAAAAATGTTTGCGATCGCGCTTCAGGATTGTTATGTAGAACGCACTCACTGGATCAATAATGGAGAACATCAGTGTGCTTATCTGGTTTGTGAATCAATAGATTAGGTGTTAGGTGTTAGGTTTCTACTAGCGAATGGTGAAACCTAACGTTCACTATCCACCTTATTGATTTGAAGAACCACAAAGACACAAAGTTCACAAAGGAAAAATGTTACTTTCGGTCATAAATATCTTCCCGATTCAGAAATTCCAGATTATCGACATGAATTGGATTTTCTAACAAATATTCAATCATATCGATTTCAGGTTCAGTCTTATTAGCTTGGTTTTTGGCTTTGAAGGCTTCTACCATCGCTAGTACCTGTTGAACTTGTTCTGGCTTTAACCCTTCAACATTAATATCTTGGATCATAATAAATACTTCTACAATATAGGGAGTAGGGAATAGAGAACTTCGGAAGAGTCTACTTTCATCCTCTGGTAGTTGCCTTCTGCCTCCGGTTCCCCTCCTTGGAGGGGTTAGGGGTGGGTTGGAGCCTCCTGCCTCCTGCCTCCTTAAACTAACGTCCCCTTGCCAAGTCAGCATAAATATACATCTCGATTCCCAAAATAAGCAGAAGTAGAAGTTCTACCAAGGAGAGAAGAGTCACCAGTAGAGGGGGTTGGGGAACTACCAGCCAGAAAGTTATCAAAGCGATCGCACCGGAACAGACAAAGGTAATTTCATCTATAATTAATTGCTGAACCTTGCGACGCAAGCGGTGCTTATCGTTGCGGTGAGCAATTTCCCAACCAAAGAGGGTATCACGATCCGGATAGTTTGTGCGTGCTTTCACCTTATCTACCAGCTGGTAGCGAATGTACTTGCCGATCGCAGAAATCTTCTCATCATTGACGATATAAGTCCATCCCAAAATCAGACAAATCCAGGGTATCACCAACAGAGCATAATAGTGGGATGGGTTAGAGACGGCAAAGGAGATGACTGTGCCAAACAAGCCTAAGGTTACATAAAGCAGATTATCCCGAAAGCCAATCCGCTGAGCCTGTTCTGATTTGAGTTTGTCATACTCCTTGAATAAAATTTCCAGGATTTGGTCTTGGTTATTCATTAACTTTTTCTATTTTAGATTTTAGATTTTAGATTTTAGAGGAAGTCGGGAACACCGCATCCTGCCTCTAAACATTCCCTCCTCCCTTAAGGCTACCAACTTGCGCGATCGCTTTTATTTTGTGCTACTTTTCTTTAAAATAGGTAAGATGTGCGCCTGTATATAAGAAAAGCTTGTCATTTTAGGGAACAAGATGCTCCCACTACAATCTTTGGACATTGATTCAATCTAAAATCTAAAAGCCACTACGAGAGAATGCGATCACGTTGGTTTGGAAGCGATCGCGCTATAGTATCCATATCGAGAATTGAAATATCAATAAAAATTTAGGCCGTAGGGTGGGCATTGTCTGAAATTAACGGCAGCTGCGACACAATCGGGTAGCAATGCCCACCTCTGTATCCTCACCCAAGAGACATTTTAGTCCCGAAAGTCGTCTCTTATAGCTGTGCCACACAACTGATGACGTAAGGAACCACAAAGTCACAAAGTTCACAAAGGGAAGTTGAGAGTCAATCTAAAATATCACATGGGATTGCTTTCAGCACCAGTTTGTGCTGATCGCTACAGAATAACAGGCAGTAGGGGCAAGTTCACCAACCATCTGTCTATATTAACAAGCCAATCATCTAAACCTGCCCCGGTTAGACAAAAAGGTTGTAACCTAGAGCCAATTTGATGATTGTCTTGACGTGCAGAACTACTACGTTTGTGAACCCATAACCTTCCTGTACCATAGTAGGCAATTAATGGTAAGGGAACATCGCATCCTTGACTAATTTGATGTTGTGTTTCTGTTGCAAGAGCACGAATATGTTGAGCAGCACCATTAAGTAATGAGCGCCTAACGGCGAGTTCAAAGTTCAAAGTTTGCCTCGCTTTGCTCACCATGCTACGTAAACAAAGTTCTTGCATTGATAGAATCGCCGAAAAAGAGGTCAGCAAACGTGTCATATCAAAGGACTCGCCATCCTTTTGCTATTTCTATTTTCTCAAGAGCTCCCGCTTGTGCAGATGGTGCCCCAATTGAATGTAAGAAAGAATTCTCTTCACTGTTGCCTGTTGCCTGTTGCCTTCTTTCTCAAGAGTAATGAGTAATGAGTAATGAGTAATGAGTTTATTCTTTAAGCCTGCCAACTTGTGCGATCGCGTTTATTTTGTACACCACCCCCAACCCCAACCCCCCCCCCCACCCCAACCCCAACCCCAACCCCAACAGCAACACCAACCCCAACAGCAACACCAACACCAACCCCAACCCCAACCCCAATACCAACACCAACCCCACCATCAATTTCACAGCAAGAAGCCAAGAATTTAATTGAAAGGTGGCTGGAAGCCAAAAACGAGATATTTGCTCCACCATTTAACAGACAGTTAGCTTCTGAACTGCTAACAGGCAAAGCCTACAAATACAATTTGGTCGATCCAAATTCTATTGGTTGGCTACAGACTCATGATGCTTACTATACCTATCAGTATAAAAATATTGATTCAATTACAAACTTCGAGGTTAGTGGAAGCGAAGCAACAATTAGTTTCTTATATACAGAGAAGCGTACTCTCTGTGTGCGCCAAAAACCTAGCAAGGACAAAAACACCATTGATGAAAAAAATCATGTACGTTATACATTAGTCTATGTTGGCAATCAGTGGAAAATTGCAAAAACGTCAGCTGAAAGTAATGATGCAATTATAGAAAGTTTATTTTCAAAAGAAAATCAAGAAAAGTCATGTGTACTGTAATAAATTATAACTTTTCAATGTAGAGATTTTTCATGAAGTATTCACGAAATTCATATTCAGACAGTAAAATGACCAAAAATACTCCATTACAGTTTACAGCTATTGTAGCCGTTGTAAGTTTAATATTTATAGTTTTTGCATTAACACTGGTTCGACAGAAATCCAAAACCTCAGCAGAATCTTCTACACAACCATCTCTAAAGACGGTAGAACAACCTAATCCCTTTTTCCCAGAACAGAATGGTTCATACCCTAATCTTGGGATACCTTCAGTACAACTCTCTCCCAATAAAGTTACTTCATTACCACTTCCCGAGCCTCGTCTAAAACAGCAACAGCAGAATCTAGTTTACAATGTCAACTCATCACCAAATTTTCAATACAGCAAAGAATTAAAACAAATTATAAATCAAGCTGTTCAACTTGTCAAACAAGAAAAATTACCAGTCCAACCTTTATCAATTACTCTAATAGATGTAAATTTGCACGAAATAGCAGGATACCAAGAACATCAACCAAGATACCCAGCTAGTATTGTCAAATTATTTTGGATGGTTATTCTTTATGGTCAATTACAAACAGGTTATTTTCAATATGGCGAAACGTTTTTCAATGATTTACACAAAATGATTGTCGAGTCAGACAACGAAGCAAGTAGTCGTATTATTGACATAATAACCGATACTAAATCTGGTAGTAACTTGAATAATATAGAACTTAAAGAATGGATTAAAAAACGTAAATATGCTAATCTATTTTTTAAATATTCAGGCTATAAAAATATTAATATTACTCAAAAAACTTTTCCAATCCGATACTTAGATATGGATGAGCCGGAAGGACGTGATTTACAAATGCGTGGCGACCCAAAAGCTCCTGTTCGCAATGCAATTACTACACAACAATCTGCTAGATTAATGTATGAGATTATGACTGACCAAGCAGTTTCCCGTCAAGCTAGTCAAGCAATGAAAGGATTGCTTATTAGAGAGTTAAAACCAGAAGCTTGGATACATCTTAACCCCAATGATGGAGAATTCAATCCTGTCAGAGCGTTTTTGGGTGAATCTTTACCAACTGATATCCATTTTCTATCTAAAGCGGGTTGGACTTCTGGTTCACGACAAGAAGTTGCTTGCATTATAACGGAAGATAAGAAAACTGCTTATATCTTAGCCATCATTGCTGATGATCGCGCCTATTCCCAAAACGGAAAAATGTTTCCCAAAATATCTCGCTTAGTCTTTGAGCGAATGGTTGCCCGCAGACAGTAAATTAATGATGCTGGCAGTGTACTGGGGATGTTGGGTTACGCTACAGCGACTCCCAATCTACCTAGGGTCTATCGAAGAAACAATTTCCAATTTCCAATTCCCAATTCCCAATTCCCAATTCCCAATTCTACATTCTACATTCTACATTCTACATTCTCTAACTCAATCCGCTTAAGGTAAACTCCACTTGGTTTATCATCAGCCTTCAGATGCAAACAAGCTAGAAAATGAGATTGTGCCTGTTCCCAGTTTTGCTGACGGTATTCCCTCAATCCTGCTTCAAAGCGATCGCGTAGTTGTGTTATCCTCGGGTTAAGTTCTCCTCGATAACCTAGCAATTCGTACACTCGCACCGGTTTCTCCCGCTCATTTATATCAAGCCAGTCGATTTCACGGGTCTCAATCGCATCAGCTGCCAGTACTTTGGTTTCTTCCATCAGAAGGATATTAGTTCCATATTTTTTATTAGCACTTTCCAATTGCTCAGCTATCTGCATCGCCTTACCCATAACTGTATAGGATTTGGATTGTTCAGAACCAATATTGCCAGCAACTACCTCACCTGTTGCCAAACCAATCCGCACTTGGATTTCTGGTAAGCCTTTGCGGAATCCCATGATATCCGGCATCATGCGCCGCAGTCTGGCTAGTTGGGTAAATTGCTCTAACGCTGCAAAGCAGGCGAGTTTGGCATGGTCTGTTTCCCCAACGAAGGGAGGACCCCAAAAAGCCGTCACCGCATCCCCAATGAATTGGTCAATCACACCATGGTATTGGGTAATTGGTTCCGAGGCAAGGGTTAAATACTGATTAATCAAATTCACCAATCCTACTGGTGTGAGCATTTCACTGATGCTACTAAACCCGGCAATATCAGAGAAAAACACCGTCATTACCTGTTTGTTACTAGTATCGACGTTACCTTGTTTCTCAATTAAGGTTTCCACGATGCGGGGGTCAACATACTGTCCAAAAGTAACTTTAATGCGTTCCTTTTCTAGCACCTCATCTAACATAGTATTAAAGGAGTCTGCCAAGATACCAATCTCATCCTTGGAGTTGACAGCGACTTGCACATCTAAATTACCTCCTTCAACTTCCTGAGTCCCCCTAATTAGTTTTCTTACTGGAGAGAGCAAACCGAAAGTGATGAGGATGGTAAATGGTATCCCAATCCCGCTACTAACCGTTGCTAATAACCAACTTACTCGGATCGTTTCCTGCTCCTGTGCTTCTGCTCTAATGGTAGAATTTTGAGTAAACTCTCCCAACTTAAATAGAATGCTTTGGGAGCGCTGTTCAAAGTCCTCTTCGTATTGCTCCAGTTGCTCCTCTAACAATCGAGCCTCTTCCCGTTTGTCAGCCTGTAAAAGGTTAAAAATTACCAGGCTGGAGTCATGAAGTTTTTGATGCTCGTTTTCTAAGATATTTAACAGGGGCTCTAAGCGAGCAAACTCAATCAGGTTGGGAGTTTTTCTAGCGGCATCAATTGCTTCTTGGGATAGTGCGATCGCTTCCTCAATTTCTTGGTCAACTAACCGACCTCGTTGATCAAAGTTTATCATTTCCTGCTCCACTTGTTCGAGGTCAACTGGCTCCATTTCATAGAACCGTAGCACCCGCTCAAAGTGTAGCTGTTGTTCTAGGACATAGACATTTACCCTAGCGACCCGTTCAGTAACAGGGGTGATGTAGTCAGCAATATCAGTTAACTCATCATTAACCTGAGCGATGCGATCATGATTAATATAGGCGACTCCTATCAGCAAGGAGAGCATACTAGTCGCTATGCCGAAAATCTTAACTCCAATAGGGATACCTGGGAGGAAACGTGTCATGATATCTGTTATCTTAAATTGCTAGGGTGATCGCAGCGCTCTTTTCAATCCACTTTAGCATTTAAGCAGGAGGGCTATATTCCCTGGTCGATACCCATAAGTATCGCGATAGAATGTGGTTAAGCGATCGCTTTCTCTGATAAATATGAATATTAGTTGTAATTTTCGTGATGTTTTGTTATTATCATTGAATAATGGGGTAGGTGTGCGCCTGTATAGAGTTGGGAATTGGGAATTGGGAATTGGGAATTAGGATAAAATCCCATAAATTTGTAGGGGCGGGTTTAGGATTATGTTAACGCATTTATCGATAAGCTTCGTACAAAACCCGCCCTGGCCATAACTGGGGATTGGTTAAATTAACCGGGAGGTTATGACAGGGCGGGTTTTGATCCCAATATTTGGGTAAAATAGCGTAGGTTATCACTAAACCCGCCCCTACAATCCGTGAATACAACATGGTTTAATTCTCATTAAACCTAAGCTCTCAATTCTTAACCCTTGCCTGCTGCTTGCATAAAATGGGCAATCTGGCGCAACATAGCCTGTTTATCTTTATAATCGATCACGACAGGATCTACTCTGGGGTCTTCTAACAATTTCCTTTCCACATCCCACTGATGGAGTAGAACCCGCGAAGCTTGGTTATAAAGTTCCGGTCGAGCCCTGGGTAATTCTTGATTACGATTAAGGATCGCCATCATTGTCAGCTAAAGATGGCTCTTCTGGGGTAGTTATGCTAACATTGGCATAGGATAAACACTATATACATCTCCAAAAAAGAATCTAAAACCCTTATCTTGTCTAGGTAGAAACCTAATTTCCGGAAAGGTATTATGCTCCATCACTTTTTCGTTAACCGCCAGACACCATCCCAATCTGGAGCAGGTGGACTTTCCCTGAGGGTTTGCACTCGCTGGAGATAGAGATCTGCCGGACCATCAGTTCCATTAATATGCAGACATTTCTCAAAACACTGCTGTGCCTCCTCCCAATCCTGTTGCCGATAGGCTTTTAAACCTTCCTCAAAGCTATCTCGTAAAGCGATCGCATTTTCACTAATTTCCCCTTTTCGTCCCAACAATTCGTAAACTCGCACTGGTTCTTGTTTACCCACCACCTGAATTAAATCCACTTCTCTCACCTCAACTGCTTCAGCTGCCATCTGATAGGTTTCTTCTGCCAGTATCACCTGAGTGCCGTATTGTTTGCTGACTCCTTTGAGGCGGGAAGCGGTGTTGACGGTATCACCCATAACGGTATAAGACTTGGCGGCTGCTGAACCCATATTGCCGACTACCAAGGAACCGGTAGCAATACCAATGTGGAGTTTGATTGGTACCTGTACCGTTTTACCCGCAGCTTCAGCCATCAGCTGACAGAGTTTTCCCAGTCGAGCAATTTGTTCTAAAGCAGCACAACAAGCCAATTGAGCGTGATTTGTTTCACCAGTAAACGGTGGTCCCCAAAACCCCATGACCATAGTGCGGATAAACTTGTCGATGACACCCGAATAGTCTGAGATGGGAGCCGACATTAGGGTTAAATATTGATTAGTCACCTCTACTAATTCATCTGGAGTTAGGGTATCCGTGATCGCACTAAAGCCATCAATATCCGAGAAGAAGACAGTCATAACTTGCCGTTCCCCTTCGGTATGAGCACCTTCCGACTGAGCCATCAGGCTTTTCACTACCCGTGGATCGACATATTTGCCAAAGGTATCCTCTAGCTTTTTCTTGAGCCTGAGTTCATCTACCATTGTATTGAACGATCGCGCCAGAGAACCAATTTCATCCCTTGTAGTTACTTCTACCTGAGCATCCAAATTCCCTTGACGGATGACTTGAGTACTCTGAGTCAGTCGGCGCACCGGTTTAACTAAACCAGCTGTTACCACCGATGCTGATAACAAACCAAATGCTGTAGCGAAAGTGGCGACAACACGACTCAGACGTTGTACAGCTTCCTGATGTCCCTCTGCTGCTGCCGCTGCTTCGACAGTAAACTCTTCCAACTCGAGGAAAACATCTCCAATTTCCTGATTAAACTGATCTGCTTCTGAGTCTAACCCTGCTTCTAACTGATGCGCCTCCTCAAACTTCGATGCAGCAAGTAGCTCAAATACTGCTAGCGTCTGGTCGTGGAATTCCTGGTGTTCTGCTTCAATTTGCTCTAGTATAGGCTTAATCTGAGTCCACTTTTGCCGATTAGTGCTAATCTGGGCTTGGGTGGCTGCCTGGTCAACCAGGTGAATCGCTTCCGCTAACTCCTCATCCACGCGATCGCCTCGTTGCTCAAACAGTCTTTTTTCTTCCTCAATGCGCTCCAAGTTCAGAGGCTCTATTTCATAAAGTTTCAGAACCCTTTCCGAGTGTCGTTCTTGTTCCAAGGCATGAACATTAATCTTAGCTACGAAGTTGGTGATGGGAATAGTGTAGTCGGCTAAACCAGTAATTTCCTGATTGACCTTTCGCAGTCGATTAGAGGAAACATAAACCACCAACAACATTAACCCCAGCATACTGGTGGCAATGCTGAAAATTTTGATACCGATAGAAATTCTCCACCGCTGTGATTTGTCCATACAACTTCAATATTACGCTCAAAAGTAGTACAACCACAATTTAACAGGATTTGCGATTGTGGCATCTTGCCAGATCTATACAGGCTGGAAGCCTGTTCCACGGGGGATTTTTTACCATTTGATTTGGAATTGCTGTAGCAAGGGGTTGACCAGAGAAATTTTAGATTTTAGATTTTAGATTTTAGATTTTAGATTTTAGATTTTAGATTTTAGATTTTAGAATAAAACGGTCACAAGCCCCTAAATTTATTTAGGTCATAAATCTAAAATCTTCAATCTTCAATCTTCAATTGTTTGACACAGTAGCACTCTTCCTGATTAGCTTTCCCTCGTAGGGTGGGCAAATTAAATATCTTTAACCAAAGGAGCTAATAAATTACCCTTTTTGCCCACCAATCTCTGTTGCGGGAGAAAACTGTGGTGGGCATTGTCAGGAAATCTTATCGCTACTGTTGGAGATTGTTGACAATGCCCACCCTACGGCTACGGCTCTACTACAATGGAATAGTGGTAATTTGGTTCATGGTTCCTGTTCTTCAAATAAAGATGGTAAATCGCGGCGACCACTAACTACACGTAGAATCTCAATACCATCCTTTAAAATTCTGTAGAAGATAATATAACCATCTATAGGTAAACCTCGCAGATTAGGACGTATTTCTGCATAACTTCTGCCTAAGTTGGGGAAGTTGACTAATTGTTGACAGCGACGTGCAAAATCTTGAAAAAAGCGCTCACCTGCTTCAATATTATTGGTGGTGAAATAATCAGCAATTGCGTTGAGATCTTGACTAGCAAGAACGTTGATAAGATAGCTTTTCATGTTTGAGTCTCGCGTGCTTGCTGGAAACGAGCCAAAATCCCTGCGATCAAGGTTTCGCCATCCATAGGTGGAGTATGTTCGGAGACAGCAACAGCAGCATCTATTTTGGCACGTACAGAACTGAGCCATTCGCTATTAGTTGGTTCGCCAAGTGTGTGTTCTGCACAATCGTATTCATCCAACAATTGCAAGGCAACTTCTATTACTTCTTCCGCTGAGCGATATTTGCCAGTTCGTAGTTTGGCTTGGATGAATTGTTCTTGTGTCTTCGTTAGAGTAATACTCATTGTACTCAGTAAGTAAATTTACACTTATTTTAGCAAATAAGCCGATTATTATGTTAGATAAAGCAGTAATGAATATCTGCGGCTCAACCCAACCTACGAGGTGAGCGATCGCTCCCATTGTGATATCGCATACTACAATGGAAATGTTGGGAATGAGTGAATGAGTGAATGAGTGAATTAGCATAAGATTCTGTATACTCGTAGGGGCGGGTTTGCAAAGCCCTTACCCAGCAAAGATTTGAAATTTTCTAGAAAGTTTGCTATTTTTACCAGTTGCACTGACTAAATCAAAATTTCTAAGTTTATGACAGTTCAGCCAGCAATTCCTGTTTTGAGCGCTACATCTATTTTGGAAGGAATTAATCCTGTTACCATTGAACAGCTGCCTACCGTTTGGCAAAAAATTGCCAGGGGTGAAGCTGAAGTAGGGCATCCTGAGCCTGAGTTTCTGGTTTCTTTAGTTCGGTTGTTTCTAACTAAGGCAACTGACGGCAGCCCAGAAATTTTTCAGCAAGGATTTGATTGCCAATCTCTTTACCAGAAAGAGGCTTGGGATACTTTGCAGTTCTTCGGTGCTGACTATTTGGTGTCAGCCTACCCGAATTTTGAGCTAGCCAAGGATACTGCTGTGGCAACAGATGGTGTCGAACGAGTCATTGCTTTTACCACAGACGTGTTTGATGAGTTCAAATATGAACTACCAGCGTCTTTCTATCAAATGCTCTTATGCCCGATTGAACGTGATTCTATCCTAGAGTCACGGCCTATGGCTTTTGATGCCCGTATGCAGGGGGTCAAACGTGCCTACGATGCCTGCCTTCACGCCTTCAATGTCACGCTGATGCTGATGTCAGTGCAGGATAAGGCTGCCTGTCATGGTTTACTGTTACAACACGGGTGTGGGTGCGACCATAAACTAACCGATATTCATTCAGCGGCGCCTGGTTCAATAGTACGGTATTCATTTGAAAACCGGGAAACTCGTCATAAAGCCATCACTGCTTACACCTGGCGGATGTGGAATGAATACATGCTATTTCCCATGAGTATCCAATCAAAATCTTTGGCTCTCTAACTTTTGTGCTTGGCTCTCCGGTACTTGTGGTGGAAAGTACGGTATTTCTGAGGTGCTTCCTCAAAAAGATATTTGGAGTAATTCTTGTTCTGTAAGGAATACTCCGAATGATAACCTCAGCTTATCACCCGATGTACTAGAGAGCCGAATAATATCATGTTCGGTTGATCACTTACACTTTAGTGGCAATAAGGCTCCAGGGTAGAAGGCATAGGGCTCCAAGGGAAGAAAGAAAGTTGCAAGGTATAAGGGAATTATAACTGTTTATCCTTTCCTTGATATAACTGGTGAATTTAGGCTTTTCAGGAACTTGTGCGATTTTCTGGAGATTGAGGAATTAATTGACCAAGGACTGATGGAATGCTTGATGAATTGGCATCAAGTGTAGGTGAGATGAGAGAGCATTACCGAAGTTCGGGATAGTGTCGATATGATATGCACCAGTTTTGTAACTAGCTAAGATTAAGGTCTCTTAATCGAGTTTTTCATTCGATAGTGATACAGTTCTGTATGCTTGATTAGGGTGATTGGGTTGATCGGGGTATTTGAGTTCCAATGAACTCTGTGACAGCAAAAGATTGACATAATGGTTGCGGATACTATCTGGTTTGCGTCCTAACAGCTCAGCTAATGTTCGGAGTTGGAGGTAATGTTCGGAGCTTAGTTCATCGTAATGTTCGGAGCTTGAATCGTAATGTTCGGAGCTTAGTTCGTAATGTTCGGAGCTTAGTTCGTAATGTTCGGAGCTTAGTTCGTAATGTTCGGAGCTTAGTTCGTAATGTTCGGAGCTTGGTAACGGTGAAAGTAAATCAGATTTATCCTGATTGGGAAGAGTATAGTAGATGCCACAACCACGATCAAATTATTCAAGCCAGCAAAAATTAAGATGTTGTGTTTCGCTGATTATAATGTTAGATAAAGCAGCAATGAATACTTGAGGCTCAACCCAACCTACGAGGTGAGCGATCGCTCCCATTGTGATATTGCATACTACAATGGAATAGAGGAAATAAAAGCTAGATTAAAGAGAAATAATGGCAGTACAACGTTGGACTGATGGAATGCTTGATGAATTGGCATCAAGTGTAGGTGAGATGAGAGAGAGCATTACCGAAGTTCGAGAGAGCATTACCGAAGTTCGAGAGAGTATTACCGAAGTTCGGGATAGTGTCGATGGATTGAGGGTAACAGCGCAAGCTTTGTTGCAAGTCGCTGCTCAAAATCAACGAAGAATGGATATGTTTGAAGAAGAGCTAGAGTTGATGAAGCAACGACATGCAGAAGAGATAGAGTTGATGAAGCAACGACACGCCGAAAGTGATCAAAGATTTAATGTATTACTCGAAGAAGTACGCTATTTAATTCGAGGAAATCCAGGAGAGCAGGAAATACAATAAGAAATGTTGGGAATTGGGAATGAGTGAATTTAGAATTTAGAATTTATAATTTATAATTAGGATAGAATGAGGGATTAGATGTAGGTTGGTTTAAGGAACGTAGGTGCAAGCCTTCTCACAGAGTAACCCAACACCGGAGTACTGATAGCTAACGCAATATAAACTCTTTAATTGAGTAGCAGTAGGCATTCCGGTCACTCACTCCACCTGCTGCTCATTTTACTTAGATCTTGCACGCCTGCTGGAAACATACTTGTGGAAGTAGGCGCTATTGCAATAGGCACTCTTGCAATAGTGATAAGATTGGACGTTTTCAGTACCAAAATTGATTGTTCTTTTTTTGTTGTTATACCAAATTCGGTTTAGATACCCCCATTTTGAAGAAACTGCAAAACCCTGTAGAGACGTTGCATGCAACGTCTCTACAGGGTGGGATATAAAGGGTTTGTGTATACCGGATTTGGTATTAAGTATTTATGTACTGGTGCAAGATGTGAGTTTTAGAGCAGTTTTCTGATGCCATCAAGAAGCACTTTAAAGCTATGGGATTTATTGTCAGCTAAGGACAAATAAGGAGCGATCTTTTTAGAGTGAGTTCCCTCGTAGTATTCGCTAACGAGATTCTTAAGTTCCTGTTTAGCAGAGTTAAGCCGATCAGGATCTCGAAATTTGCGTTTGTTTTGCTTCTTATAGCTAACCTCCTCTGGAATAAGTTTGGGAAGGATTTTTTCCAAAACAATCTTGATAGAGATTTCTTCTAACAAAAAAATCAAATCGTAACTCATTAGGGAGCAACTCCTTTAAACCAGCCTTGGTTCCAGAGATAACCGGGAAGATCTCCTGCTTCTACTAGATTTCTTAGGGTTTCGCTATCAGCAGCTTTCTGGATTTGCGTGATGCCTTGGTTTTTCATGAGCCAAAAGATACTGTCTAGAGGAACAGCATTAAGAAAGTCGGGGGAATGGGTGGAAACAAATACTTGTCCGCCTCGGTGAGCATAGCTGGCAAATTCTTCGGCGAGTTCTCGTAAAAGGCTGGGATAGAGTTGGTTTTCTGGTTCTTCGACACACAATAAAGGGTATGGTTTGGGGTCAAATAGCAGAATTAAATAGGCAAACATTTTGATGGTGCCATCGGATACATAGCGGTCGATAAAGGGATCTTTAAAAGCTTGGTCTTGAAATTTTAGGATAAGTCTACCGTCTTCAGTGTTCTTGGCTTCGACTTTTGAGACACCAGGAACTCGTGCCTGCATTCGCTGCAAAATTTGCTCAAAGATTTCAGGATATTCTTGGTAAATATATTGGGAGACGACTGCCATGTTGTCGCCGGTGGGAGAAAGGTGTTCGGCATAGAGGGCATCTTTGCTACCTCTAGCATCGCTGATATGAAAATCAGAAATATGCCAGTTTTCTAGCAGAGAACGGAAGGCATTGGCGGCTTTAAATCGTTGGAATTGTCCTAATCCTTTAATCGCTAAAATATCAGCAGATTCTAGTTGTTGTTCTTCTCGCTCTAGGTCTTCATCGCTTCTAAAGTCTTCTTCATTCTTAATGGCATATCCTTTGCCATTTTGGAAGTCAAGAAAATGAAAGGGGGAACCATGTTCACCACGTTTGTAGCGTAAGATTTCTCGCTTTATGACGGGTCTGTTGTGTTCTTGTCCAACAATTAGCACATAAGTCACTAGGCGTTCTGTGCCAAGAATTGCCATGCGAAATTTTAATTCAATTTCAATATTTCCATTTTCTTTGTCTCTGGTGACGACCCCGTTAAATCCGCCTCTGATCTGAAGGGCTTGGCGAATGTTATTTTTTAGGGCATCACGGAGAAAGCTAAAAATATCAAATAGTGTTGATTTTCCGGTTCCGTTGGCTCCGATAATGACACAGAGGGCTGGAATATTTTTGATTTCTATGTCTTCAAAAATGCGATAATTTTTAATTTTTATGGAGACAATTTTCATATAATTTTGGAAAAAACATTACCAAAAGAACGATATGGCAAGGGTTCCAGCCATACGAAATGAGACAACTCGCCAAAATTGGATGCTCCCTAAGAATTCATGTTGGTTACTTTAAGTCACTATACGCACAAAATCAAACTGCCAAAAATTGCTGAATCACATCCTGGCTGAGTTCCCTAGTAGAACCAGATGCCACAATACCACCTTTCTGCATTGCATAGTATTGATCCGCCTGCCGTACAAAATGCAGGTGCTGCTCTACCAAAAGGACAGAAATGCCTGTAGACTCAATAATCTGCCGGACTGCTGCTTCAATTTCGAGGATAATCGAAGGTTGAATACCTTCAGTAGGTTCATCCAATACCAGTAACTGAGGTTTACCCATTAAAGCACGAGCGATCGCTAATTGCTGCTGTTGTCCTCCACTTAAATCTCCCCCCATACGAGACAGCATTGATTTCAACACTGGGAACAGGGAAAAAATCTCCTCTGGAATTTCTGGCTTACCCCTTCTAACACTCTGACGTGCCTCCAAACCCAGCAAGAGATTTTCTTCTACTGTAATGCGAGGAATGATTTCCCGTCCTTGGGGAACATAACCAATTCCTAATCTTGCCCGTTGATCCGGTGATTTACTGGTAATAGGCTCACCAGCCAAAGTAATTGTTCCGGTACGAGGTTTGAGTAATCCCATAATGGTTTTAAGCAAAGTAGTTTTGCCTACACCATTACGTCCAATCAGGCAAACCATCTTCCCTGCTGGCACACTCAAATCCACCTGCCGCAGAATGTGACTTTCTCCGTAGTAAACATTCAACCCATTAATTTGCAGCATCAACTGGTTTGACACAGTAGCACTCTTATTAGTTAGCGATCGCTTCTAGTATAGCAGTCTCTCGTAATATAATGGCGTGAGACCACTAAAACTGTGGAATACGAAGTAATGAGTAATGAGTAATGAGTAATGGTAATGAGTAATGAGTAATGAGTAATGAGTAATGAGTAATGAGTAATGAGTAATGAGTGATGAGTAATGAGTAATGAGTAATGAGTAATGAGTGGATATAGATTTTTTCCCTATCTCCCCACACCTCCCACACCTCCCACACTCCCTCAGCCTTCTAAATCCCCAATAAAAAAGCTATAGATATGAAGTTTAACATCATCGCCGTGGGCAAAGTCAAAAAAACTTGGATTAATGCCGGTATTCAAGAATACTTAAAAAGACTACCTCAACTAAATATTATTGAAATTAAAGATGCGGGTAAAGAGAAGGAGTTGAGCAAAATACTCTCTTTGGTTAAAAAAAATGACAAGCTCATCCCCCTCTCAGAAACAGGAGCCTCACTGACATCCCTAGAATTTGCCAGCTTTATTAAGCAAGAATTATTACAACCTCTGGTTTTTGTGATTGGGGGGCCAGAAGGTTTAAGTACACAAATCAACAACCATGCCTACAAGGTATTAAGTCTATCTAAGATGACCTTACCTCACGAAATGGCTAGATTATTTTTAGTAGAGCAACTTTATCGTGCTCACACGATTATTTATAATAAGAATTATCACAAGTAAATAAGTAATGAGTAATGAGTAATGAGCGTAGAGGAACTTTTACCCAAAAAGAAGATGAGAAATAAGTCAGCTTCCCAATTCCCAATTCCCAATTCCCAATTCCCAATTCCCTGCTCCCTTGTCTTCCTTGTTTATTAGGAGTAAAATGTAAAAAAATAGATCAATTATTGCTGTGTGGATAACGACGACTGGCTAGAAATCGGCACGATAGTTGCCCCTCAAGGACTCAACGGAGAATGTCGAGTATACCCGGATACCGACTTTCCTGAACGGTTTGAAAAACCAGGACAACGGTGGTTAAAGCGACCCGGTGAGGCTCAACCTCAACCAATAGAACTGTTAGCCGGACGTTTTCTACAGAAAAAAGGCCTATTTGTGATCAAGTTAGCAGGAATTCGCGATCGCAATCAAGCAGAAGCCTTGCGGGGTTCATTACTACTCGTGCCAGCAAGCGATCGCCCAGAATTAGGAGAAGATGAATATCATGTCAGAGACTTAGTGAATCTAGAAGTCTTTAACCAGTATACAGGGGAAGCAATAGGTTTCGTAGTGGAAATAATTCCTGCGGGTAACACTCTCCTAGAAGTACAATTGCATCAGCAACCGGAAACACCACCACCCCAGCCAAACAGTCCAACTCCTACCAGAACCAGTAAAATACGCAAAACGAAACCCAAGAAATCTAAGCCTGTAACAGTCCTCATTCCCTTTGTCAAGGAAATTGCTCCAGTAGTAGACCTTCAGAAAGGTCGGATTGAGATTACACCACCAGCTGGTTTATTATAAATTGGTTAATAACTATTGTCCAATTCCCAATTCCCAATTCCCAATTCCCAATTCCCAATTCCCAATTCCCAATTCCCAATTCCCAATTCCCAATTCCCAATTCTAAATTCCCAATTCCCAATTCCCAATTCCCAATTCCCAATTCCCAATTCCCAATTCCCAATTCCCAATTCTAAATTCCCTACTTTCCCAAACGCGGGTCCTGCCAAGCACTACCTACACCTTGAATCACACCACGAACAATCAAACCAATACCTTTACCAATAACTTGAGTGAGGAAGTAAACCACACCCCTACCAATCCAGGCAACAGTAGCTTGTAAACGAGGTGCGATCGCGTCTCGTAGTTCATAGGCTATACTCACTACTAAGGATAGTCCTTGAAGCCTTGCTAACTCATGAGTTCGAGGAGCATAAATGTCAGTGGGTTTGATACCGGTATCCGTCAGGACTAATAAATGATGGCGACTCTCGAAAATAGCTTCTGGTTCATCGAGTAATTGTAATTTACGATATCTCCAAGATAAATTATTGCGGAAGCGGGCGATATCTCTGGAGGAAATGAGCCGTCGGTTATAGAAACTTTGCTTAATAGTTTCAACATCAGCAAAATGATTTAAGAGGGGACTAATGACCCCATTGGCCAGTTGAATAATTAAATTTTGGAGTAAAATTCCTGACCGAGACAAGGCTTCAGGGGTCTGGGCAGGATAGGATACATTATCAATGATTAATGGTTCTTCAAATAACTGATGAGCAAATAACTCTACTACAAAGGGAATCTTATCCAAGATATCACCTTTGACAGCAGCAGCATCCCTTAGTAAAACATCAACTACTGCTAATTCCTGATTACCCCAGGACAAGGTATAATACTTACCAAAAAAATCGATAACTGATTCTTGCCACACATCTTGCAAAATTAGCGATCGCTTCTCTGCTAGCTGTTCGATGGTTACTTGAGAAAAGCGCAAGTCTGCCAGGTTTTCCTCAACTTTGTGCAAGATAATACCCAGTAAGTCTCGTTTTTTGTCAGTTTGCAGAATATCGATTTCGAGGACTACACCAGTACAGTTGGTTAAATCAGATTGGAGTTTGGTTAAAGTAGCATCAAAGGCTTGAGACGACTCCAACACCTGAGTCAACTCAGAGCCAGATCCTGGTGAAGGAACCAGTAGTGCTTGCTGCGGAGAAATCGGAAATCGAGAATTTCTCCCTTGTCCTCCTTGTCCTCCTTGTCTTCCTTGTCCCCCCACACTCCTCCTCTCCGCGTCCCCGCGTCCCCGCGTCCCCGCGTCCCCACGTCCCCCGCGTCCCCTTTCCACCACTATCACTTGAGCAGGCAACAGCTGATTCACCAGCCAACGTGCGGCCAAAAGTTCTCGGCGGCGTCCATTCCAGAACAACCGATCCAGGTTAGTAAGGTGGGGAGACTGTAATTTTTGCTTTACCAGTACTAAAGCCTCTTCAATCTGCCGCAATCCCTGGGAACGCAATTGATGATGCCAACGAGGAGAAGGTACAGAATTAGGCATTGACTCGGACAATGCTGGTAAAGTCTCCCAAAAGGATTCACCGGAGGTAAGTTGACTGATTGCCCTAACTATGATATCGATTGCAGAACCCTTGGAACAATAACCATCGACACCGGCTTCCTGTGCTACTGCTAGCTGAGTTGGGTCTGATTGGGCAGTCAGTAGTAAAATGGGCAATTCAGGGTAATCGGTCTTCAGTTGCTGACATAAGGATAATTCTGCCAACTGTAGTTCCAAAACTACTAAATCTACTCTCTTGGGATTCTGCCGACGTCCTAGGATCTCTAAAGCTGTAGCAGTAGTATCAGCTTCAGCCACCACCTGCAAATGGGGAAACTCTGCTAAGGCAGTGCGTAAACCTAGCCGAAAGATCGGGTCATCATCGATTAGGAGAATCTGAGTTAAGCGATCGCTCATAGCTGATGGGGAGGTTGGCAAGGATTGTAATGAACCACTTTCGTCACAAAGGACACGAAGTTAGGTCATATTAACATGGGGAAAGGTAGCCATTGGTTGCCAGCGTAACATTTAACTAAGGAAGCTCCTCAGCCATGATTCCTCTGATGTGGTAACAATAAGGCTAAAAAGTAGACTGGGTTTAGGGTGTAGAGTAAAGTAAGATTTGTTCTGCTCACTTCCCTTGTCAGTAATGTAACTTATTATCAGAATGTTGGATATAGTATATAACCCTTAAAAATTGGTGGCCACAAATGGTACACGTCAGTGCGATCTCTCTCGGAAGTAACCTTGGTGACTCCCGTGCTACCCTAGAAGGTGCTCTGATCAAACTTGAAGAAACTTCAGGTATTACCGTCAAGTCCCACTCCAGTTGGTATAAAACTGCACCAGTAGGACCATCCCAACCTGATTATCTCAACGGTTGTGCTCTGTTGGATGTACAGTTAAATCATCAAGAATTGCTCAAAACCCTATTAGGAATTGAACAAGAGTTTGGTAGAGTACGTAAAGAACATTGGGGACCAAGAACTCTAGACTTAGATTTATTGTTGTTTGATGATTTAATTTTAGAGACACCTGATCTCCAAATCCCTCATCCAAGGATGAACCAGAGAGCCTTTGTCTTAGTACCATTAGTAGAAATTGCTCCTGATTGGCTCGAACCAGTCTCCAAATTGAGGGTTTCTGAGTTGGTACAAAAGTTAGACTGTTCTAGTGTAAGCTTATATCAAGTTTCAGATTAATTTTTCATTTGATATTTGCGATAAGGGTGACCAGAGAAATTTTAGATTTTAGATTTTAGATTTTAGATTTTAGAATAAAACGGTCACAAGCCCCTAAATTTATTTATGGGGTAAATCTAAAATCTTCAATCTTTAAATCCTCAAGCCCCTAAANATAATGCTTCTCGATGATGCATTTTTTGGACGATCGCTTGAATATCTTCTGCTGTATAGGTACGACCATCCATCGTGATACCACCATAGGCGATCGCTTCATTATAAATCGAGGCGATCGCTTCATAGTCTTTGGGTTCTGCTGGACGAATGGTTAGAGAAGACATTTTTAAGTAATAAGTAATAAGTAATGAGTAATGAGTAATGAGTAATGAGTAATGACCAATGACAAACAACAAATAACCAACAACAAACAACCAACAACAAACAACCAACAACAAATAACCAACAACAAACAACCAACAACAAACTTAAGTAATTGCTTTCACAGGAGGACGCTGGGCATACTCGATTAACCAACTAATAAAGCGCTCCATAACAGGTTGTCCAGTCAAACTTTCCAAATGGATAAACCCATTAACATTGCCTGCATTGATTTCACTAATACGCCTAGTGCCATCGTTATCTAATAAAAAGTCGTAGCCTAGGGTATGTAGTCCCATTGCCTGATAATGAACTACCGTATGCTCGATAGCCTCACGTTCCTCATCAGTAATATCTGCGAGGATACATTCTCCATCACAGCTGAAATTATTGACCCAATGGCCGCTTTTTGAGCGCCGTAGATAGCTACCATAGATTTCGCCGTCCACAACAACAATGCGTTTATCCCCTGCATCGGTGCGATGGAGATAACGAAAGAACTGTATGGGCTCAACTTGTCCCTCTTGGAGATAACTCATCACCTCAGAAAACTGTGCAAAGGTTCGCGTTCCTCTCAAAAAGTTATCCACCTGAAAGACACCGTTTTGATACCAAATCTTGAACACTCCGCGTCCACCACAGCTATTTGCCTGTTTCGCGACAATGATCTGAAACTGCTCAAAAAATTCCAAGGCTTGGGTCCATTCAGCAGTGGTGATTCCCTCTGGGATATAACCCTTGGCTACCTCTAATAAAAAATCAGGTTTGATTTGTTCTTTTTTACTAGAAGGACGGTTGACAAAGCGGGTAAACTTTTCCCAGGCAGTCAACCGATTTAGATAATCGGGAGGAAACGGTTTTAGTGTTCGGCAAAACACCAGATCAATGCTTGCCAAATCGAGCCGGTCTTCGGCAGCATCACTCAAGGCTACAAATTCCTCGTAGGTTAACTCCCCTGCCGCTGAAGCAACCTGGACTTTGGGCAAGTGTCCGGCAAATACCTGGGAACTTGGAGTGTGGTAAAACTCTACTCTGGGGTCGAGTGACAGCCGTTGGTAGAAAATCGGCACACCCCAAGGCAGATTCTTATATCGAGTAGGATCGCAAATACTCAGAAGTTTCATGGAAGGAATCATAAGTAATGAGTAATGAGTAATGAGTAATGAGTAATGAGTAATGAGCTTTCTTAAGGCAGGAGGCAGGAGGCTCCGAGGCAGGAGGAAGAAGAGTTTTCATTGCCTAAAAAGAAGTTAGAAACTAGTCATATCAAAGGATTCGGCCATCCTTTTGCTATTTCTATTTTCTCAAGAGTAATAAGTAATAAGTATGGATCAGTCTCGAAAAAATACTCTTAATTAGCGAGAAGACTTTTTAAAATAACTAAAAATCCATCACCTAATACCTAATGCCTAACACCTAATACCTAATATTCACATGGCTGTTGCTGTACTTTCTCCTTTAACTGCTATTTCTTGGATAGCTATGTCTTTTTCTTCTGGTTTCGGAGGCATTTGTTTACCCAAGGTGGTAATCCAAATACCAATCATAATCACTACAAATGCTACAATCTGAATCTGATCAGGGCGTTCTCCATTGAGGACAAAGGCAAAAATAACGCCGAAGATGGGAGTAGCAGAAGTCCATTTACCTACTACCCTGGAATCTAAGCGACCTAAAGCAGCGTACCAGAGAAACTGACCCAGTACAATTAAAATCAGGGCATAAATGGACATAACAATCCATAACTGTCCGGCAAAGGTTTCTGCAAAATGCTCTGGACCAAAGAGGATATTCGCGATTACAAAGAAAACGAGGGAAGAAACAAAATTACGTGTAAAGACCACTGTTCGCAATGGCGTATCTTGGGCTAGCATCAATTTGCCGATAATCGATGTAATGGCATAAACGAAGCTAGAGGCCAAAATTAACAAGTCACCACGATTAATTTGAAAGTTAGTGCTAATTAATAGAATCGCTAAAATTCCCACACCAATTAAGGAGAAGCCGAACCATTCCCACTTCCGGATCATTTTCCCAAAGATTAAAGCCCCAGCTAAAGCATAGAGGATCGGACCAAGGCGTGCCAGTAGCACAGCATTGGTGACCATCGTGTATTTCAAACCAAGAAAAATCAGAGATGATAGTAGTGACGATAGGCAACCGTTGATAAACAACCCGATTAAAATTTTCGGAGGGGTCTGGCGCAGGTCTTGTATAATTGATGATACTCCAAACCAGGCCAACACCGCTAAAGCAGCACAGAGGTTGCCCACAAAGAGGACATTACAAAGGGAGATCGGGGTCTCTATACCACCGCTGAGGACTTGAGCATTGACAACTAAAAAAGCAATCAGCGAGGGACGTAAAGCCACCAATGCTCGCGACACGATTAGCATCAATTTGGGATTAATTCCCGATCCGAGAGAACTTGTATTCATGAGGCTACTAAGGAAAACTTTCCTTGGCTTACATGGATAATAAACTCAAAACTCATAATTTGTAACTTGTAACTCATGACTCATTACTTATTACTTATTACTTATTACTTATTACTTATTCAACACACCCTAAACGCGCTCATAGCCAGAAGGGTCTGCCTGGATAACGAACATATCGTCGTATTGGATCACTTTCCCCGTAATCTGAATCGGGTCAGCAACAAAATTGAGGATGCGATCGTTTACAGCTTTCCCTTGTTCATCTGCTAGCAGAAAATACATCACATCATTGCGGTTATTCTCTACTCGAAATACCGCAGGCACTCCTCCACTAATGCAACGAATTGCGCAGGCTCGATGGGTTTTAGTTTGTCCCGGTTTCATTACACCGGGGTAACATTTGCTGTCAAGGATCTCGCCAATTAGGGAATATTCTCCTAGGGAGGTTCCGGCATTGGGGTTAATAGTTACATTATCCGGTGGAGCGATCGCTTCTGCGGAACGCGCTGCGATCACGGAAAGTTGATTGCGGGAGACCAATGTACCCTTGAGTTTGACCCATTTACCTATCTGTTCTAACACAGGTGGCTTGGGAGAAGTCTTGCCAGGTCCGGATAAGAGGTACCGGGAAAAAGGAACACTAGAGGTTACGTCACCGGGACGGGGCACAATTAACTGTGGTACAGGTTCGGCTACCAACAAACCCTCTAGCTCAACGGCTCCGTGAATTTTGCCGGTGTTAAACTGGTTATGTACTTTGGGTAAAATCAGAGCAAATGCAATTACCCCTAACACTAATAGGGAAATAAACTTGATTAAAAAGCGCCGATAGCTGGATGGCACAGCAGCATAGTTGATGTAAAACTCATCATTGGTTGGAGTGCGATTGGATGACATGGTTGGGAATTGGGAATTGGGAATGGGGAATTGGGAATTGCGTCTAGGAAATAACAGGAAGCTAGAAACCGGGTTTCTGGTGACGCTATCAACGAGAGATCAAGGCTCTGACAAGAGAAACCCGGTTTCTTGACCGGCTCTCTAGGAAATAACCGCAGGCTGAACTTGTGTACCGGCAGGATGGGGAATTGCTCGTACAAAAATGCGATCGCCTACTAATTTCACATCAAACGTTGGTATTTGTTCGTGGAAAGGGGGTGGAGATGTACCGGAGTCAGGTAAATACTGATAGCCATGCCAGGGACAGGTGATGCAGCCATTAATGATTTTGCCTTCACCTAAAGGCCCATTCTGATGCTGACAAACATTGGAGACTGCTGAGATTTTGCCGTCGTATTTAAATACTGCTACTCGTTCTCCACCAATAATAACTACCTTGGCGTGGTATTCTGGAATCTCTTGTGTACTGCCGATATCTACAAAACCGTCAGTAGCCGGATTGAGAGTTTGCTTGTCTTTTTGGAACTCGCGGTAGCCTGTAATTAAGTGCAGGGTCAACAGCCAAACCATGCCGACTAGAACACAAATGGTTAATAAGGGATGCTTATTGGTTTGTAATGCTCCCAATACTACATGGCCTACCAGTAATCCATAGGCCAGATAAACCCCCATGTGAAGGGCTTTCCAAACTGGGGCCGTGAGATTCGCTAACCAAAAGTCGTGACTCGTAGCCGCCATTAAAAATAAGATGACTAAAGCGATCACGCCCAAAATTTCAAAGGGAAATAGAATAAAGTTACTGTAGTAGCTATTGCTGACAAATAGGCTGACTAAGGGGTCAAGGTTACCATAGTCGTGATACCAAGTTAGAGCACCTACAAAGTTCCAGAAGGGGAGAGACCAATTGGCGATCTTGGGTTCAAACCCCACCACATGAATGAGGGCTAGGAAAAACATGGTGACCCCCATGTGCCGTCGATTAAACAGCAGAGGATAAAACTTAGGATTTAACCGACTCAATGGGCCGATGGAGAGGATGACATGGAGCAATAAAAAAGCTGCCGATCCATAGGCACGAATTCTGACGCCGCGAATATCCAAATCGTTGCCGATAGCTTGGCTGATGGTCATAAAGCCAAAGATATATAGGGCAACCATCGTCAGTAAAATGATGTCGTAAATAATTTTGTGTCGATTCCACTGAACCGCTTTGTAACCAATGCTCATGGGGAATTGGGAATTGGGAATTGGGGATTGGGAATTGGGAATTGGGAATTGGGAATTGGGAATTGGGAATTGGGAATTGGGAATTGGGAATTGGGAATTGGGAATTGGGAATTGGGAATTGGGAATTGGGAATTGGGAATTGGGAATTGGGAATCAATTTTTAGCTGTTATTTTGACTTTTCCGGAATGGGTGTGGTAAGTTAGTAGTTAAAATTAGCTCACACCAGTAATTTTCAATTCTAAATTCTACATTCTAAATTCTACATTCTAAATTCACAGACTATGGCAATAAATTAGAGGGTAAGGGAGTAGAAGCGATCGCTTCATCCTGACCACGACTATAAAATAGGAGATGTCCAGGTTGCTCTTGCATTGCTGAGGACAGAGGGAAACGTCGGCGACTGCTGCCTGAAAGCTGTCCTAACAAGATCGCTTTCTCATCCACATTTTTGGGAGCAGATTCCCCTGCTCTCCAATACACTAGAATGTTGGAGAAGTCTAAGGCTTTCGTGGGTTCAAGTTCTAGAAACATTTCCCCCTCAACAGACTTAGAGGTTTCAGCTAACACCTCAACGCTATTGACCAAGAGGGTTTCTGAGGCAATAACGTCAGTGGCATCTTCCTGAGATGGGAAATTAGCAGCAGCAAATAACTCATCAGTGGTGTCATCCACCGTCGGGATCGAGGGTCGCCACAGTAGTCCTGCCAAAAAGACTAAGGGCAAAATACCTGATAAAATGACAACTGTGTAAAAATGAACCCTTCGACGAGATAGAATCATAAGTGATTGACCAGAGAAATTTTAGATTTTAGATTTTAGATTTTAGATTTTAGATTTTAGATTTTAGATTTTAGATTTTAGATTTTAGAATAAAACGGTCACAAGCCCCTAAATTTATTTAGGTCATACATCTCTGATATTCAATCTTCAAATCCTCAACAAAATGTCCTTGCTTCGGAGGCTTGGCCTTCAACTTGGCTCACCTGAAACAACTTGATGCAACGTAAAAAGGCTGTGTGTCCGTATCATAAGCCTTCGCTGCTCCTGAACAAGAGCGATATAGGTCAAATGGGCTTTTGAGCTTCTGGCTAGGGCGGCTTGGTACACTGATTTAGCCTGTGTTTCTGCACTGTACTGGTTAGGAATAAATGCCGCAGAATAATTTTGGACAAATTGGGCTGCACTCATTTCAGAGATTTGCATGGCGGAAGTGATGCCACTATCCCAATGATTGATGGCTGATAGCAGGGAAAAGGAAGCGATGCCATCCGTCAAGCGGACTAGTCGTTGCAGTCCTTGCCATTCCTCAATGCTTAAATACTCTAAATTGAAGCTTTCCCAGGCATCGGCATCGGTAAAATCAAAGCTCTTTAAAAAGAAGGTATAGCTGCCATATTCCGACTCAATTTTTGCTGTATTATCGGTAAGGAATGCCCCCAATTGAGGTCCTAAAGATTCCTGCTTGGCTAAAGTATCGATTTGCAGCAAATTATCGATCGCATCTCTGGATAACGCCTTTTGATAAATTCTGAATTGGGCTAATTTCCCTTGATAAGGGCTCTCATTACCCTGACCGAGACCAAATAGAGTACAGGTCTTAGGAAAGGGATAGTCCTGCACGTTCATCTCACTGTCCAGTTTGCCGTTGATATACCAAGCGAGGTTACTACGGCTCAGGTCTTTGACTAGGGTTACATGGCTCCAATGGTGGGAAGGAAGGGACTGGCGGGTGCTAAATTCCCCGTAAATAATGGGTTCGCTATTATACCTATAATAGGTCAAACGCCCATCTGCTTCCAGATGAATCCCAGAATCTTCTTTAGATTTTAGATTTTAGATTTTAGATTTTAGATTTTAGATTTTAGATTTTAGATTTTAGATTTATTTGGATTTTGGATTAAAGAATTGAATCAACACAAGCCTAAGGCTCCAAGGCGAGCTCTTGGATTGGGCAATATTAGCGATCGCTGAAATGAAGTGAGCAGTCAATGGCGGGAGATTTAGTTAAAAACTTATCCCCAATCGCTAAAACTCACATCTTGACCAGTCCAAAAATACTTAATACCGTAAGCCAGAGCAATCAATTTCAGCACTTAAACAGCAACACACCATTCATGTTGGGTTACGAAGAAATATTTAGTTGAAAACTTCTTCTGACCATCGGCACCTGGGCGGCGGCTTCAATCCACAAGCGAGCACCGCAGGGTCCTAAATCGTGGGGAGTATAGACCAGGCGGCAGGGGCCTTTGATATCTAATTGATGGCATTGATGACTATGTTTGCCTTGCTTGACCACAATCGGCGGCTCATTTTTATTATTCTTAGCATTGCTGGCAATGGTTTGCCGGTTGATAACAACGCAGGTTTCCATTTGTCTGGGGCGCTTGTACCAAGTGCCTTTCGGGCCTCTTCGTCCGGCGGTGACCACGGGCATTCCTTTATATAGAGGAATCATCCATACTCGACCTTGCTTGGTGGCGCCTTTGATTCGCCCTTGAGAGAGAAGGCGGCGGACTCTGGCATTAGAGATGCCTAGCATGAAGGATGCTTCTGTGCTGCCGACGTGGGTTTGGTTGTTCATTTTTTCACCTTAACTATTGCGTTATAGTTTTAGTCTAGCGGGGGTGAATCAGAATGTCAAGCAATTGAAGATTGAAAATTTGAGATTTACCCCATAAATTTAGGGTCTGCTGAATAAGTAACAAGTAACAAGTAACAAGTAACAAGTAAGAAGAAATGCTTTAAACCCAAGTCTGGTATAACTTTCACACTTATTCAGCAAGCCCTATTTAAAGCTATCAAATAACTAGTACGCAATAGTTTGTGAGGGTGTATTGTTTTTTTTCTGATGTTTGGCTACTATTATGAATAATGGAATAGGTGTGCGCATATAATAAAGGATAGGTTCATGTTGGATGCGCAATCTTTTCTAGGAAGACACCCTATAGGCGATCGCACACCTCAATTGGTGGAATAGATGTAGGTTGGGTCGAGGCAACGAGACCCAACGCTGGAGCGGTTTATGTTGGGTCACTTTCTAATTTTTTTCTTGTGTTTTGCTACTCTTATGAAGAATGGGGTAGGTGTGCGCATATAAAAGATGGGTTTATGTTGGATGCGCAATATTTTCTAGGAAGGCATCCTATAGGCGATCGCACTATAATGGCCAAAGGTTTCATCCGGCACCACGGTGAGACCGGATTCGCTGGGGGTAATGCTTAGATTGTGGTTGGAGCCGTCAAAGATATTTTGTTGAGCATCTGTATATACGAAATGAAGTTTATTGAAAATCTGGGTTTTGAACTGGTTGATTATGATCGAGTGGGTGTTGCCATAGAAGATTAGGGAAACGAGCAAAGTCACGATCGCTAGTAATCCAAACACATTGAGACTCAATTGCCAATGCTGCGAACCAAGCATCTGTAATCAAATTTCCTTTGGCATTTACTTGTTGACAAGTTTTTATGAAGGTTGACCAATGATTAGGATAAGGTCTGACTATGCAACAATTTAGCGGTTGTTTTAAGGCATTAGTAAATGCAATCACCTCTGCTAACGAACTTGGATGCTTAAAGATTTTATTGTTTGTTGTAATGCGAATCATGCCCATAAGAGCTAACTCTGCTAATCCATATTTTTCAGGTCCATTGATTAAATTTAGTAACCAAGCTCGATATTCTTGATGTCGAGGACTATCCTGGCGGAAAGCATAGACTAAGATATTCACATCTAACAAATTCATAGATGACCTTCCATCAGATTAATTAAGTCAGAAGTACGATCGAGGTTAACTCCAGGCTGCACACCGCCAGCACCAGAAGTTGGTAAATCATATTCAAAGTCTTGCAAGGCTATGTCTTGATCTAGCATTATCCCTTGTGTTTTCAGAGCCCATCTAATTGATTCATTGATAATTTCATCTAATGATATTCCTCTTTCTTGGGCTTTTTGCTGACACAGTATTAAAACTTCATCCTGAATATCAAGGGTTGTTTTCATAATAGCTAAACCTTAAGCGAGAGGAGCAATAAGTTGTATTTGTAAAACTTTACCTCCTTATTGTAGTTGATCAGTGATGAAAACCCAAAAATTACCGATGGTCTTTGGGATGAGTAGTGGAATGAGTAGGGTGGATTAGCGATCGCGTAGAGATAAATTTATCAAATACTGTAGGGGCGGGTTCACCAGCCATCTAGCACATCTACCAGCCAATGAGATCAACCCGCCCCGGTATCACCCAAGATGATCTCACCAGACGCCGGGGCGGGTGAGAGTTAAGTTATCGTTGAAGAGAAAGATATTGAGCGAACCCGCCCCTACATGGTTGGATATGGGGAGTAGATAGGGCGAGTGAGAATAAGTAACAAGTAACAAGTAACAAGTAACAAGTAACAAGTAACAAGTAAGACCGAATGAAGCATTTATTCCGCGTTTTGGGCACTCAAATCCCTAGGTCACCCAGGGATTTCCCCGCAAGGAGTGCAAGGTTTTTGAACTACCCATTATTCAGCAAGCCCTATTGAAAGCCATCAAATAACTAGTACGCAATAGTTTGTGAGGGTGTATTGTTTTTTTTCTTATGTTTTGCTACTATTATGGATAATGGAATAGGTGTGCTCATATTTCTCTGAGCTATTGCGTTCAGCTCCTACGCCGTAATCCCTTGGGGTAGTGCGAGCATCTTGCTCGCTAGAACACCGATTCAGTGCGATCACACCTTGGAAATTATCAAGCTAAATTGGCAGGATAAGCGATCGCCTAATCTACCGAATTTGGTAAGGATAGAGAGAAATTTATCAAATACCGTAGGGGCGGGTTCACCAGCCATCTAGCACATCCACCAGCCAATGAGATAAACCCGCCCCGGTATCACCCAATAGGACTGCCACTGGCTTACCGAGTAGGTTCCACTTTTTCAGGGCAGCCAGTTCAGAGGACTTTTTTTCCAAGGCGTTGCCATAGAGGGATTTAGTGGTGATAGTAGTCCCTGCAGGTAGTACTCCATCCCCACCAGTTACGGCGGTTTCCACCGGGCGGTGAATAACATCATAGGTAGTGCGATGGACAAATCCTCGGCTGTCCTTACCGTAGAAAGGATTGCCCACCACATTGGTCAATCCCCAATGAGTGCCCGCATCCACTGAGATGGTCTTGATGGCTTCATTAGCTAGGCTAAAGGTATGGATAAAATTATTGATATTCTGGACAAACAGCCGCCCATCTGCCTCGGTCAGGTTATTGCCACGAATATCCTTTTTAATATAGGTGGAATTGCGTTCCTTATTGATAACCTTGATCTGCTCGGTTTGTACCGTTCTACCCAAGCTGTCATGGTAAGCCAACATAGGGGTATTGACCCCATAGGCTAGTTGGTCCTTTTCCTTTTGGCTTATAGTCTCGTAATAGGGAGAGACACCCACAGCATCATTAGCATCAAAATGCAAATCATTCCAAGGAGAGGGGATGAAGTCCCCCGGCAAGTCAGTATATAAGTAGTGATTTAAAAATCCCGTTTGGGGATGAGGCACGGATGAACTGAAATAGCCAAAGAGCACCTTAGTAAGATAGCCCTTGGGACTGATAGTAACCACCTCTCTACCCAAGGCATCATAGTATAAGGTACTGAAAACACCGGCTTCATTGAGGGCATTCCTATCTATATATAAATAGGTATCCGAGAAGAAAGGTTCGTACTGTTTGATCGGTTGTCCCTTATTGTTGTAGCGAGTCGCACCAGTGGTTAGCCAAGCCGTATCAGCAGTGACCTGTTCTACTTGTTTTGTTTCTGCATTCCAAACAGACACTTCCGTATCAGGCTGATTGACAAAGCTTTTGGCTTGAAGGACCCGGCCAAAGCCATCATTATAAGCGATCGCATATTGGTATTCAGGCGATCGCACCGATCTCTCCCTTTGATGGATATATTCCTTCGCACTTAGATGCAGGGAATAGACAGGTTGCCGACGGTCTTGCCAAGCCATCAGGTCATAATAGAAAAAGGTAGCCGCATTTTGCAGGTATTTTGCCGGATGCCTAATAATCTCCGCAACAGTTGGATTGGCGGTTACATAGGTCTGGATCTCGTAAGTAAAACGGATTACCTGTTGTTGCTGGGCTGTTTGGGGTACATCCTCATAAAGATAGAGGTGGGGTTCTCCCCCTTGAGTCGCCGGATCTTGATTGGGTATGGTCTGATTGGCAGGAACCTCCCTACGTCCATAAGCGATCGCACAGGATTTAGTTACCGCACCGTAGTCATCCACTTCCAAGACAAAATTATGGGAGCAATGGGGGTCATCGGCATTACGCTCATAGTCGTAAGAGATACTTTCTAAGGTGTGGGGGAAAAAGGCACCGTAGAGATTATTACCCACTGCCTGTAATTCTTTGACCCGCATCCTGGTCTGACTCACGGAATAGGGGATTTCCTGCCAACTTGTACCATCTTTACCATAGACTTCACGGCGGATTACCGTGCCAAAGAGAGCCACATGGGACAGACGCACTGTCTCCTGGTCAGGCTTTCCCTCATCTGACATCTGGAAATCAGTACCAGGCATGGGATACGCCTTCTTGTCCCCTTGCCAATATTCCTTGTGATATTCTGTTAATAAGTCCTTTTCCTGCTCGTAAGCACCGGTATGATACCAAGTCTTACTGAAAGCAGGGGGAGACGGATAAGCAGAGTCAGTAGAAAAGTCTGGGATAGTTTCCGTATCCTGTGTATCCACCCGTCCAAAACCACGAAACTCTTGCTCTTCCCCGTCATAATAGCCGTGATGGTAGCTATGCTGCTGCACCAGGGTAGTATGGGAAATCTGGTCCCGGTGGGTAACCTCAGCCACCACTTGCACGGGAAAGGGTAGGCTGGTAATCCAGGGTAGTCCCGCTTGCTTGTCCTGGAGATAATAATCCACTGAACTGCGGTAGGATATCTCCGTTTCTGCCCCTAAATTATTAATAATCTTTTGTAGCAAATAGGGCTTTTGTTGCTGACCAAAATCGTAATACCAACGTTTCGGCGCAGGAAAAGCTTGTTTCTTACTGAGGACAAGGCAGGTAGTTCCCCTGGCAAACAGATCGGCAAAACTAATCTGGTCTAGATCTGAGAACTGAAGAATATCAGCAGGAAAAGGAATTTCTAGGGGAGTTGACCAAGCATTACCGCTTTGGTTAAAGTAAATTTTAACATGGTCTAGGTAAAAATAGAGCAGATCCTTGCTCCCAGAACCATCGAGGTCAGCAAAGAAAAGCCGCTTGCTGTTAAAGTCGGCTCCCAAATCGGGGCAGTCGCCCATAGTATGTTTGTTGTTTGTTGTTTGTTGTTTGTTGTTTGTTGTTTGTTGTTTGTTGTTTGTTGTTTGTTGTTTGTTGTTTGTCGTTTGTTGTTTGTTGTTTGGGAATGGGGAATGGGGAATGGGGAATGGGGAATTGCTTCCTTGTCCTCCTTGTCCTCCTTGTCCTCCTTGTCCTCCTTGTCCTCCTTGTCCTCCTTGTCCTCCTTGTCCTCCTTGTCCTCCTTGTCCTCCTTGTCCTCCTTGTCCTCCTTGTCCTCCATCTCCCCATCTCCCCACACTCCCCTACATGCCCATTATTTCGTAACCAGCATCGACATACAAAACCTGGCCAGTGATCCCACTAGCTAAATCACTACATAAAAAAGTAGCGGTGTTACCAACTTCCAGTTGAGTAACAGTACGCCGCAGTGGTGCTACTTGTTCTACATGATGAATCATCTCCAGGATACCCCCAACTGCGGAGGAAGCTAAGGTGCGGATTGGACCAGCAGAGATGGCATTCACCCGAATATTCTGAGGACCAAGTTCTGCTGCTAGGTAACGGACACTCATTTCTAGTCCGGCCTTAGCAATTCCCATAACATTATAGTTAGGTATCACTTTGACCCCTCCCAGGTAAGACAGAGTAACAATGCTACCTCCTTCTTTCATCAGGGGTTGTGCCCCACTCGCCAATTTGGTCAGGGAGTAAGTACTAATTTCCAGTGCTTGGGAAAAGCCTTGGCGGGAGGTTTGACTAAAATCTCCCGATAGATCTTCCTTATTGGCAAAGGCAAGGCAATGAATCAAAATGTCAAGTTTGCCCCATTGTTGCTCAACTGCCTCAAAAACTGCGGCAATTTGGCTATCATCTTGAACATTACAGGGTAAAAAGAGACTCGGTTCGAGTGGTTCTACCAATTCTTGGACTTTTTTCTTATAACGACCTTTATCATCCGGCAGAAACGTGACACCCAAATTTGCCCCAGCCTGTTTCAGCTGCTGGGCAATACCCCAAGCAATGGAGCGGTTGTTAGCAATACCAGTTACCAGAGCGTTTTTTCCAGTGAGACTCAGCATATAGTTGTATCCTAAGGATTATAGTACTTGTATCCCAAGAAGGATGTTATCTTGGCTGAAGAGGGCTACGGGAGCTGAATCCTGTTCCCAACAGCTCAGCAGTTAGTTTAACTCGCGATAAGCACCACAAATCAATACTGTTCGATTAAGAATAAAAATGTGTTTCTTGAGGGTTTCCTAATCTAAGCCGCCAAGGTAGAATAAAAATTTGTGTGTATTTGAGGGAAATTGTCAAGAAATTGTGACAAACGGAAAATTATAGTCACCTTCTCCCGCTATACCCCTAGGGTTAGCGGGAGCTTGGGAAGAGTCAGCTTCCCGGTAATAGGTGTCTACCGCCGTTAAGCCTTGCGGCTATAACGCGGTACTCCTGTCGGAAGAAGTTGAAAAAGCAGCGTAAAAATTGGATTAACTCCCGCAAGTGCTGCACTAATACTTGTAGTCTAGAAAGTGAGAATCCTCGTCAATGAAAGTGTGAGGAGTGTCAACAAGAGCAATGGATAGCGCTGTGACGCAATATAGACCACTAGAATCTGTGTTCCGTCAGATGAGCGGTGGAGGCTTTCCACCGGTCGTCGAAACCTTTGAGCGGGGCAAAACAATTTTCTTCCCAGGAGACCCGGCAGAACGGGTCTATTTTCTACTCAAAGGAGCCGTAAAACTCTCTAGAGTTTACGAAGCAGGGGAAGAAATTACGGTAGCGCTGTTGCGAGAGAACAGTGTTTTTGGTGTATTATCTCTGATTACAGGTCATCGCTCTGACCGGTTTTACCATGCGGTTGCTTTTACTCCCGTAGAATTACTCTCTTCCCCGATTGATCAGGTAGAACAAGCACTTACAGAAAATCCAGAACTATCAATGTTAATGCTCCGGGGGTTATCCTCTCGGATCTTGCAGACAGAGATGATGATTGAAACTCTGGCTCACCGAGACATGGGTTCTCGATTGGTAAGTTTTTTGTTGATTCTCTGCCGCGATTTTGGTGTACCTACATCCGACGGGATTATGATTGACTTAAAGCTTTCCCATCAAGCGATCGCTGAAGCAATTGGCTCAACCCGTGTCACGGTTACTCGTTTACTAGGGGATCTGCGTACTGAAAAAATGATCGATATTCACAAGAAAAAAATTACCGTTCACAACCCGGTGGTTTTGAGTCAGCAGTTCACCTGAGGATTCATTATATAGTGTTTCCATTTATTCCCTAGAAGAAAGCACATATGATTTCTCTCCCCGGTTACCAAAACATAACAGAACTTTACCTTGGTAATAAGACAGTAGTTTACCGGGGAGAGCGACTTGGTGAGCACACACCTTCAATCATCAAAAGTATTAGTGCAGAGTATCCAACCCCAGGAGAAATCGCTCGACTCAAACATGAATACGAAATCCTCAAAAACTTGGATGTACCAGGCATCATCAAAGTTTTAGAGTGGAAAACCTACAATAATCATCCTTTCTTAATTCTGGAAGATTTTGGTGGTATATCTCTCAATGAATACATCACTAATACCTCTCTGGAGTTAGACAGTTTTCTGGAAATAGCCATTCAGCTCACCCAAATATTGGCCCAATTACACCAACACTGCGTCATCCACAAGGACATCAAACCAGATAACATTATTATTAAGCCAGATACGAAACAAGTCCAGTTATGTGACTTTGCCCTGGCCTCTTTACTAGAACGAGAAAATCAGAGTCTCAGTAGTCCTAATCTGTTGGAAGGAACCTTAGCCTATATCTCTCCCGAACAAACTGGGAGAATGAATCGAGCTATTGATTACCGAACTGACTTTTATTCTTTAGGAGTTACCTTTTATGAAATGCTAACAGGTCAGCTTCTTTTTACGACAACAGACCCGATGGAATTAGTTCACTGTCATATTGCTAAAGTTGCAAGGGCTCCTCAAGAACTGAATTCCGATATTCCTAGAACAATTTCGGCTTTGGTGATGAAATTGTTAGCCAAAACAGCTGAAGAAAGATACCAGAGTGCTTATGGTATCACAGTTGACTTGGAAACTTGTCTAGAACAACTGAGCAATGGCATAATAAAGCATTTCATTTTGGGTCAACAGGATTTATTAGCTAAGTTTGAAATTCCGCAAAAACTCTACGGTAGAGAGTTGGAAGTTGCTACTTTAATAAATGCTTTTGAGCGGGTCAGCCAGGGGAAAAATGAGTTGATGTTGGTAGCTGGTTACTCTGGTATTGGCAAAACGGCAGTCGTTAATGAAGTTCACAAACCGATTGTCCGACAACGGGGCTATTTTATTGCTGGTAAATTTGACCAATTTAAGCGCAATATTCCCTATGCTTGTTTGATTCAAGCATTCCGGGAACTGATGCGGCAAATCCTAACAGAAAGTGTAGCACAGATTCAATCTTGGCAAGAGAAATTGTTGACTGCCTTAGGTAAAAATGGTCAAGTCATTATTGATGTAATTCCTGAAGTAGAGTTAATTATTGGTCAACAACCTGCTGTAATAGAACTACCACCTACGGAAGCTCAAAATCGCTTTAACTTAGTTTTCAAACAATTCATCCAAGTCTTTACCCAAAAAGAACATCCTTTAGTGATGTTTCTCGATGATTTACAATGGGCAGACTCAGCCTCTTTGAAATTAATTCAAATTTTAACCACAAATATTGAAGGTCAATATTTATTAACGATTGGTGCGTATAGAGATAATGAGGTTAGTCCGACTCATCCGTTGAGCCAAATATTGGATGAAATTCAACAAGTTGGAGCAATGGTACATAAAATTACTCTCCAGAGTTTAGCAATTAATCACGTTAATCAGCTCATTACCGATACCCTTCACTGTTCTCTTAACCAGTCCCAATCTTTAGCGGACTTAGTACTGAAAAAAACAGCAGGCAATCCCTTCTTCTTAACTCAATTACTCAAATATCTTTACCTGGAAGAATTGTTAACCTTCGACTTAAATGCAGGTTGTTGGCAGTGGGATATTGAAGAACTGCAACGTATTGACATTACTGACAATGTTGTTGACTTAATGGTTAGTAAAATCCAGAAACTTCCAGAAGCAACACAAAATGTTTTAAAATTAGCTGCTTGTATTGGAGATAAATTTGACTTAAATACCTTGACTATTGTCAATGAACAGCCTCTGTCCGTTACAGTAGAACAAATTTGGCAAGCACTACAAGCTGGCTTACTTTTACCTATAGATAACTCATATAAAATTCCTGTAGCTTATGGTCAAGAGGTGGATGCTGTCGAGTTTGATGATTTAGTAGTTTCTTATAAATTTTTGCATGATCGTGTCCAACAGGCAGCCTATTCTCTAATTGCGGAAGAAGATAAACAAGAAACTCATCTAAAAATTGGTCAACTGCTACGGCAAAATACTAATGCAGAGGAGTTGGAGGAAAAAATATTTGATATTGTCAACCATTTAAATGCTGGTGTGGAGCTAATTTCCGACCCCCAATCGAAAACTGAATTAGCTAATTTGAATTTAATAGCTGGTCAAAAAGCCAAAGCTTCTACTGCTTATACAACAGCAGTAAAACACTTTAATTTAGGTATTAAATTACTGGCTAAAAACAGCTGGGAAGCCAATTATGAAATTACTTTTAGTTTGTACAGAGACTGTGCTGAGTGCGAGTATTTAATTAGCAATTTTGAACAAAGTAAGACTTTATTTGAAGAAGCTTCAAGTCATTCTAAATCTAAGTTTGACACGGCAGAAATGTACTATATAGAAATTAATCTATCGATGACCAAAGGTGATTTTAAAAATGGTACTAAAGCTGCTTTAGAAGGGTTAAGACTTTTGGGTTTAAAGCTTCCGGATACAGCAGAAGAATTAAAAAAATTAGCTGAATCTGATTCTCAGGATATCCAGTCAAAGTTAGCCAAAATTCATATCCCAGATTTATTCCATCAACCAGAACAAAAAGACCAGACACAAAATTTTATTATGCAGCTTTTGGTTTATCTGTGGACATTGGCTTATCTAGATGTCAATCCCGATTTATTAAGTGTAGCTGCCCTGAAAATGGTACTCCTATCATTGGAAAATGGAAATACCAGTCTTTCCGCTTTCGGGTATATAGTTTATGGCATGACTTTGGCGATATACCAAAATTATCAAACTGCCTACGAGTTAGGAGTATTAGCATTAAAACTCAACAAAAAATATCAAAGAACTGATTTAATTGGCAAGGTAAATAATATATTTTGTCAAGCTGTTAATCCTTATAAAAAGCACCTAAAGACTAATCTGCCTCTTTATAAAGAATCTTACCAACGCTGCATAGAATGTGGAGATTTACCCTATGCAGCTTGGGCTGTATTTTTTATTATTTGGAATAAATTCGAGCTAGAAAAAAATCTACAATCCGTTGCTGATGAAGCTGAAAAATATCAAACTACTTTTCAGCAAATAAATGATTTGAATATGTACTATCTATTCCTTACCGTGCAGCGGATAGCTTGGAATTTACAAGGCAAAACAGTACAAAAATACAATCTAGATGATGAAAATTTTGAGGAAACCTCATTTATTCAGCTGTGGGAGGCAAATAATTTTGACCATGCCTTAAACTGGCATAGCTACTTGAAAGCACAACTACTATATCTTTATGGCAATTATCAAGAGGCCCTAAAAATTTGTCAATTAGCTGAAGCTAAAGTTGCAATTAATGGTGGCTTCCTGCCTGTTACTAAATACTATTTTTATTATTCATTAATTTTGGCAGCAGTTTATACAACTGCCTCAGAAGCAGAGCAGAAAGTTTACTGGCAAACTCTAGAAAATAATCAAAAACAAATCAAAATTTGGGCAGATAACTGTCCGGAAAACTTTCTTAATCAATATTGCTTAGTCTCAGCGGAAATAGCACGCATTTCTCAGCAACAATTAGCAGCAATTGACTTTTATGAACAAGCAATTGCATCAGCTCACAATAATTAATTTATTCAAAATGAAGCCTTGGCTAATGAACTAGCAGCTAAATTTTGGTTAAGTCAAGGCAAACATAAATATGCCAAAATCCACATGAGAGAAGCTCATTATGCTTACCAACGCTGGGGAGCCAAGCGGAAAGTGGAAGATTTGGAGGCTCAATATCCCTCCTTGCTAGCTAAGGTATCTACTAAAAACAAAACTGTTCTTCAGACTACAAGCATTACTATCTCTTCAACAAGTAGCGGAAATACAGGTGTTCTCGATTTGACTACGGTGGTAAAAGCCTCTCAAGTCCTCGCTAGTGAACTAGTTCTCGACAAGTTGCTAACTAAGTTAATGAAAATCGTCATTGAGAATGCTGGTGCACAAGTTGGCTACCTGATTTTACCTTCCTCTCAAAGGCAATTACTTATTGAAGCCCAAGGCTCAGTTGACTCTGAGGATGTCACCGTTTTGCAGTCAATTCCAATTGAACATACTGAGTCAGTATCACCGACGATTATTAATTATGTTACCCGTACTAACGAAACTGTTGTCTTGAATGATGCGACAGTTGAAGGAAACTTTACTAATGCTCCCTATATTCAACAACATCAGCCCAAGTCAATTCTCTGTTTCCCTCTCATTAATCAAGGTCAACTTGTTAGTATCGTTTATTTGGAGAATAACTTAACTACAGGAGTTTTTACCCCTGACAGGGTGGAAGTATTAACAATCCTCTCTTCTCAAGCAGCTATTTCCATTGAAAATGCCAGACTCTATCAAACCTTGGAAGACAAAGTTAAAGAACGCACCGCCCAATTAGCTCAAGCTAATCAAGAAATTACTGCTCTTAACGAACGCCTGAAGGCCGAAAACCTGCGCATGAGCGCTGAGTTAGAGGTAACCAAACAACTACAACAGATGGTTTTACCTAAACAGGAGGAATTAGAGACAATTGAAGGGTTAGAAATCGCCGGATTTATGGAACCTGCGGATGAAGTCGGCGGGGACTACTACGATGTACTGCCACAAGATGGCAAGGTCAAAATTAGCATTGGCGATGTTACGGGACATGGATTAGAAAGTGGGGTGGTAATGCTTATGGCACAAACTGCTGTCCGCACTTTACAGGAAAGTAATCAAACCGACCCCGTGCAATTTTTAGATATTCTCAACCGCACCATTTATCGAAATGTCCAGCGCATCAATCCTTATAAAACTCTGACTCTTTCTCTTCTAGAATATACCGAAGGCAGGTTAAATTTCAGTGGTCAACATGAGGATATAATCGTAGTACGTACTGAAGGTCAGGTGGAATGTCTTGATACCAGTGATCTAGGCTTTCCCCTGGGTTTAGAGGAAGAGATTAGCGACTTTATTGCTCAAGAACAGGTACAACTAAATTCAGGAGATGTGGTGGTGTTGTATACTGATGGCATTACGGAAGCATTTGACATCAATCAAGAGCAATACGGACTAGAGAAATTATGTCAAGTAGTTAGATCTAACTCTTCCCTATCGGCAGAGGCAATTAAACAAGCAATCATTGATGATGTGCGAAAGCATATTGGCTCTCAAAAAGTTTTTGATGACATTACTTTGGTGATACTCAAACAGAAGTAGAATGATTGAACTGTGTCTACTGCCTCTTGCTACTTTGTTTCTTGAAAGTTATAGCTTATTCTCCACAACCAGGTAAGTATTACGACAATAGGAGAATAGGGTAAGAACTCGAAAAAGTAATTGCCATTGCCAAGGCCAACGTTCAGGATATAGCTGAACAAGAGAACAAGCATTGACTACTTGCAATCCCATCGCTGCTAAGTCTTTTTCACTCTTATAGTTTTGTTGTAATTTGAGACATGGAAATTAAGTTCTTATTGACTGAGGAGAGTAGCCAGTTGTTTAATAGTAGGGGATTGGAATAGGATTGACAAGGGTAGAGACTTGCTAAATTCTTGCTCAATTTTGTTCATCAATTTAATTACCAACAGTGAATGTCCTCCCAATGTAAAAAAATTATCATAGATGCCTATCTGCGCAACCCCTAGTAATTCCTGCCAAATTTGAGCTATTTGGTGCTCTACTTCATTCCTTGGTTTCACCCTTGGTTGGATTTTCCGAGCTGTTTCGATGTCTGTTTGTGGTACTCGCTTCCCTTGAATCCATAGCTGTTCTATTTCACTCAATAAAGGCAGTTTTCCTACTCTCTGCTGCGGATTAGTCACAATGCTTGCTAACAAGGTCTCGAAATGAACTGCCATTCTGGCAATAGTTTGCTGATCAAACAAGTCAGCGCTATATTTAAATCGCCCAAGTAAATAGGAGTCCTCTTCTACCATTTCTAAGGACAAATCGAAGGAATTTTCACAATGAGTTAAGGCAAACTTTTCTATCTTAAGACCGACGCTCAAGAAAAGCTCTTGCATGTCTTGAAATTCAATTAATTTTTGTAGTACAAAGTAAGCCTGAAATAGAGGAGAAAGATTCGGATCTCGCTTTGGCTGTAACCGCTCTACTAGCAATGGAAAGGGATAATCTTGATGAGCTAACGCTCCCATGACTATCTGACGTACTTGAGAGAGGAGTTCTCTAAAACAAGGATTCCTTGATAAATTTGCCCTCATTACCATTAAATCAACAAAGTAACCCACGATGGGGGCAAACTCAGCTCTACTTCTGCCATTCGTAGGAGAACCTACTAAAATATCTTCTTGATTGGTGTAACGAAACAGCAGCACTTGAAAAGCGGTTAAGAGCAGCATGTAAAGCGTTACGTCTTCTGTTTGGGCTAGTTGCTTCAGTTGCTCAGTTAGCTTTGCAGATAACTTAAACGAGTAGCTACCACCATTATCGGTCTGGAGAGGCAGTCGGGGTCGGTCTATGGGTAAATTTAATACAGGTAATTCCCCAGCCAGTTTTGCTTGCCAGTAGTTCCAGAGGCTCTCTCCCTTGGGACCCTCTAAGAGCTCTGTTTGCCAACGAACATAATCTGGGTAGGAGTACTTCAGAGGAGGCAGGGATACCTCCATACCAGAAACTTGAGCTTGGTAAAGTTGTGGCAGCTCTTTGACGATCAAGTTTCGTGACCAACCATCCCAAGCAATGTGTTGTATCGTTACTAACATAATATGGTCTTGCTCGGAGCGAGTGAACCACCTGACCCGCATGACTGGTTCTGTTGTTATGTCAAAGGGATGTTGATGAGCTTCCTGTACCTTCTCGTGTAACTGATCTTCACTCCAGGTGGCAGCATCAATTTGCAGGAAGTCTAATGGTTGATTTTGATGCACCTGTTGGATTGGTTGTTCACCTACCTTCGGGAAGGTACTCCGCAGCATGGGATGGCGTTGCTTTAAGGATTGAAAAGCCTGCTGCCAACTTCTGATATCTACCTGGGAGTAAATTCGCAAGGCAACTGAGACATTGTAATTATAACTTTGGGGTGCTAGTTGCCACAAAAACCAGAGACCTTTGGCACCATAGGAGAGGGGATAGACCTCTAGTATCTCCGACTGCTCTTGGAGCAATTCTAGAATTTGTGCCTTCCTTTGCTTCAGTTGAGTTAAAATTACCGCTGTTGATTCTAGCTCAGGAGCACGAAAACATACTTGTTCATCTTCAATCCAAAATTCCCACCTTTTGATGACCAGATCTTGCAAAAATTCGACTAAACTCATAGTTTCCCTTCTATCATTTTTGTTGTCTGAGAATTGGTCGTACTTATGCCAACTTTTGGCTCTAGATCAGTTTCCAGAAGTAACTCACTAACTTTGGTTGCTAAACTGCTGATAGTTACACCTGCCATCAAATCAGTAATTTCTACATCAATTCCTAAGTCATTCTGCACCATATTTCGCAGTTCAACAGCCAGAAGAGAATCAAGTCCTATCATGTTGAAAGTTTTGTCCACTTCTATTTCTGCTTGAGTCTTATTTAAGATATGTGCTATTTGGGTTGTGAAATAGGATTCTAACCAGGCACGATTTTGCGATGGTTCTTGTGCTGCTAATTGCTCTCGAAAATTATGGAAAGCTCCTGTAACTACAGTTGAGTCTTTTTCAGATAACCGAGGCAGTAAAATCATTTTCCCATGGGAACTAGCTTCAATTACTTTGGCATAGGGTGTCAGATTGGCAAGTTTTTCCTGATTTAATCGTAGAAGAGTTTCTTTTTCCAGCAAGCTATCTTTCTGCGCTGTTATTAATAGATAAACAGCTAACTTCTTCCTCAATAACTCCCCCAGTTCATGGGGGCCTAGTAAATGGTTCTTAGTTATTTCATCATAACCTTGCGTCAGTCGGCTAAAGTTTTCTGTAAAATGCTCATCATAAAGGCAATTGCCAATTTCGGTGCTGGCATCTACTCCCTCAACTACTCTCAAATTATTTTGAGCGAGTAATTCTGCCCATTTAGACCTAGTTGCAAAGTAAGCTGTCGATTTTGGGTCTTCTATGGGAGTCAAAGGTAGGTTAGAAATTATTTCTGCTGCTACGAATAAACTACCATTTTTGAGATGCTCACTGATATTTAAAAAAACATTTTCTTTCTTTTTAATGTGATGAATGACTTGGCAACTAAATATCAAATCATATTGATCTGGAAAATCTTTTTGAGCGCTATCACGATTATAAATATTAATGCGTTGAGAGTACCCCAGGCTTTCAATTTTTTCTCTGCAAATTTTGACTTGTTCTGGAGAAAGATTATAGCCATGAAGTTCTAGATCAGGATATTTTTGAGCCAAATCAATCAAATCGGAAGCATATCCACATCCTATATCCATTACTTTAGTAATAGCCGGGAAATTTATTCCTCTGAATAATACATTTTTCATCTGTTCTTGATATTTACATATCAATTGAATATTTTCTTGTGATTTATCAGGGTCTAGTGTGATTTCCAGCCAAGACAATCCAGGAATAATTTCAGGAAATGGAGCAAATTTGATATGATCTTTTGCTTTTTTGATGTTTTGATCTAAACTGCGATAATAACTATTTAATTGGTTTTCATTTGAACCTTGAATGACATTATATTTCTCACTTTCAATAATTTTCTTTTCGAGCAACTGACGTTGTTCAGGGGAAAGTTTAGCAAGGCGCTCTTGAATATTATCGATCATGTCCTATTTTTTTGATTTGGTCTTTGATTAACTATCAATAATTACTAATATTATCATTACTCTGAAAAATTTTCCACCTCTGAGAGTAATTTATTTAACTCCGCAATATCTGCTTGCAACAAATTATCAATAGGATTTGTTTCTGCATTGTTATTGATTTGGGAAATTTTGTCAATTTCTTGTTGATAAAGATTTGTAATTCTTTCTAATAACTTTGGCAGCAATTCTAACTCTTGTACAGATAAATTTAAGCTTGTTGTCAAATATTTACTTAACTCTTGAACATCTCCCTGTTTGAGCAATTGTACTAAATAACTATTCTCAGGATCTCTGGAAAATTTTTCTTTATTTTCAGGCTTTTCCAGCCAATGGCTTTGTCGTTGGAAGGGATAAGTGGGCAACACGACTTTCTGGCGAAGATAATCTCGGTCAAACCCTAGCCAGTCTACTGGGATTCCCTGCACATATAGTTGCCCTAAGCTAGACAAAATCAATTGCCATTCATCTACTCCTAGACGCAAGGAAGGCAACCAAACACCCACCTCTTGCGGTAGGTATTGACGTCCCATTCCCAACAATATTGGTTTGGGTCCGATCTCGATGAATAACTCATAGCCTTCCTGGTGCAAGGTTTTCATACCATCGGCAAACTTTACTGGTTGACACACATGATTTACCCAATATTGTGCTGTAGTTATGCTCTTGTTTGCTATTGTTCCTGTGATGTTGGATATTATGGGTATCCGAGGTTTTTGGTAGGGGAGTTGATTGGCTAGCGCTTCAAACTCTGCCAACATTGGTTCCATTAATGGTGAGTGGAAAGCATGGGATACTTGTAGCTGTTTAGTTTTGATTCCTGCTGATGCTAGCTGAGTCGCGATCACTTTTACTGCTTCTGACTCCCCGGAAATTACGGTACTTTCTGGTCCATTGATGGCTGCAATGGCAACTTTGTCTATGTATGGGGCGAGAAACTCTTTTACTGTTGCTTCTGAAGCGACAACTGATACCATCTCACCAGCAGCAGGCAACTGTTGCATTAACCTTCCCCTAGCAGCAATTAATTTCAGACCATCTTCTAAACTGAAGATTCCTGCTACTGTGGCAGCGACATATTCACCTACACTGTGACCCATGACTATATCTGGTTTGATGCCCCAGGATTGCCATAGTTGAGCTAGGGCATATTCTAGGGCAAATAGGGCTGGTTGGGTATAGGCAGTTTGGCCTAGCAGAGATGAACTGGACTGCTCTTGGTTTACTGGATAGAGAACTTCTAGTAAAGACTTTTCCTGAAATGTTTCTGTACCAAGGAGAATTTGGTTACATTGCTCAAGTGCTTTGCGGAATATAGGTGCTTGTTCATATAGCTTTCTTGCCATGTTGACATACTGGGAACCTTGACCTGTAAACAGGAAGGCTAATTTCTTGGAAGTAGCATTATGGAGTAGTTCTCCTGAAAATATCCCTGCTACTTGATTGTCTCCTTGGTGTTGGAGCAGTTTTTCGACTAATTCTGCTGGGCTGGAAGCTAAAACTGCTAGTCTGTGGTTAAAGTGAACCCGTCCTGTATTGGCAGTGTAACAAATATCCGCTATGTCCAATTCTGGATTAGTTGTTAGATGATGATAACGACTGACTAAATCTTCGAGAGCTTTTTCTGTTTTGGCTGACAAGGTTAATAGATGAACTGAACGCTTTAAGTAATCTTCACTGTTGCTTTTCTCCAGTCTCAATTTTCCATTCCCAATTCCCAATTCCCAATTCCCAATTCCCAATTCGACCTTCCTTGGTGCTTCCTGTAACACTAGATGAGCATTAGTGCCTCCCACACCAAAAGAACTAATTCCTGCTAGGCGGGGAGAGCCATTAATTTTCCATTCAGACAAAGTGGTATTGACGTAAAACGGACTATTGGCAAAATCAATCTGGGGTGATGGTTGCTCAAAGTTTAAACTCGGAGGTATTAACCCATGTTTGAGAGCCAACACAGTTTTGATTAGAGATGCTACCCCTGCTGCTGTATTCAAGTGACCCACATTGGTTTTTACTGAACCTATGGCGCAAAATTGCTGTTTCTGGGTATGCTCAGTAAAAGCTCTAGTTAATGCTTCAATTTCAATGGGATCTCCTAATTCTGTACCAGTACCATGAGCTTCTATATAGTTAATTGTCTCTGGATTGACCCCTGCAACTGCTTGAGCTTGCGAAATAACTGCTGCTTGACCTTCCACACTAGGTGCAGTGTAGCCTAATTTCAAGGAACCATCATTATTAATGGCTGAACCCTTGATTACTGCCTGAATACAATCTCCATCTGCTATTGCCTCTTGAAGTCCTTTGAGTAAAACAACTCCCACACCACTACCTAAAATTGTCCCCCTAGCTTTGGCATCAAAAGCTCGACAGTGACCATCAGGAGATGCAATCATTCCCTCTTGATATAAGTAGCCAACTTCTTGGGGAATTTGGATGGAGACACCACCGGCAAGGGCCATATTGCATTCCCCATTGAGTAAGCTTTGGCAAGCCAGGTGAACTGCAACCAAGGAAGTGGAGCAAGCTGTTTGCACATTGATTGCTGGTCCGGTGAGGTTTAATTTATAAGCAGTGCGTGTTGCTAGGTAATCTTTGTCATTCCCAATCATTTGTTCAAAGGAACGATTATTGAGCAGGATCAAACCTTGCTCACCGAGGTGAGACATTAAGTAAGTAGGCATCCCAGCGCCAGCATAAACTCCTATGGAACCTTCATAATTATGTGGATTATAACCACTACTCTCTATTGCTTCCCAAGCACATTCTAAGAAAAGCCTTTGTTGCGGGTCTATTTCTTTAGCTTCTCTGGGAGAGTAGTTAAAGAAGTCAGCATCGAAGAGATCTATGTCCGAAATCAGACCATGAACTTTGACATATTTAGGATTATGCAGTAAATCAGTTCCAATCCCAGATTTTACCAGCTGTCGATCTGATAAATAGGAAATAGATTCGACTCCGTTTTTGAGATTCTCCCAAAACTCTTCCAAGTTTTTAGCTCCTGGAAAACGTCCCGACATGCCAATTATCGCAATGTCATGCTCATCCTGATGTTTCCTTAAGGGTTTAACTTGGCGTTGTTTTCTTGGTTTGGCTTGACCATCACCTGTAATAAACTGACTTAATGAATCTACAGTTGGGTGAGCTAGTAGGTCAACAACTTTCAACTTAATCTCAAAAATTTCTTGCAATTTGCTGTGAACCTGAATTAGAAGGATTGATGTGCCTCCTAGTTCAAAGAAATTATCGTAAATTCCGACTTCTTCTAGCTGTAGCACCTCTCGCCAAATAGCCGCAATTTTTTGCTGAGTTTCATTGTCAGAGACAGTAATTTTGTCAGGTTCTCGCAACCGTTTACGGTCTATTTTGCCATCAGGTGTTAATGGGAATGCCTCTAATTGCCAAAAAGCTGTAGGCATTATTTGACTGATAGTGCCAAAGCGATCGCGTAGATCTAATTCTAGCAACTGATGAACAGGCAATTCTGTTGTTTTAGCAACAAAATAAGCGGTCAACTGTTGTAATCTCTGACAATCCCCGCTCCAGCGCTGTATCTGGGGATTACTCTGATTCAAACCCACTAGGAGATTATGGTGCTCATGACACAGAGTTGCTAATAAAGAATAGATTCCTTGTAATGGCGTTATCGTATAGTAACCTTTGGCACGGCTAAGTTCTTTCATTTTGTAACCGCGACTCATACCCTTCTCATCCCAAATACTCCAAGCCAAGCAATAAGTTTGCTGCTTACCCTGAGCTCGTTGGTAGTCGCAGAACGCTGTTTGAAAACTATTGGCTGCGGCATAGGCAGCTAGACCCGTAGCACCGAAGAAACCATATATAGATGAGAAGTGGATAAACAAGGCATCAGGATTATCCCTGAGCAGTTGATGCAATACCCAGGTTCCTATAACTTTGGGACGTAGCAGTGCCGCTATATTGTCTTGAGTTTCCGATGATAATAGTTGCTCGTGGTAAATGCCTGCTAGATGAATTATTCCATCTAGTTGAGTTCCACCCCATTGAGCTACTGCCTTAGCTACTATCTGTTGTAGCTGTCCTAAATTGCAGATATCTATTGCTCGATATACTATTTCCCCTGGCAGTTGTTGCAACTTTTGGTAAGCCAGCATTTTTTCCGAGAGTTTATCTCCCTCTTTCTGGATTGACTTACCATTGCTTGGTTGTTCTAAATCTGTTCGACCTACCAAGATCAGCCTTGCTTGGTAATGCTCTAAAATACACTCGGCAATTTCTACTCCAATGCCTCCGAGACCACCAGTGATTAGATAAATCCCTCCCTGTTTCCAGGGTAGTTCTCGTTGTGCTTCTGATGCCAAGTCCACTGGCTCTAGCCATGAAACTAGGCGTTTCCCCTCTCTATAAGCTATTTCTCTATCTAGTTTATTGAAAATGCTACAGAGTTCTTGCCAGATATAGCTCCCATTTACCTCTACCTCTGCTACTGGTAAATCAATGTGAGTACAGCTTAGCCAAGGCATTTCTTGGGGAATGGTTTTGAGTAAACCTAATACTGTTGCTTTTTCGTAAGCAATCTTATCTGTCGGTTGGACTGATTGAATGTAACTGCTGATAAACAGTAGCTGTACCTGATGTTGTGTACCTTGGACTTGCTCTAAGGCTTGAACTAAGTGTAGTAAACTGTAAACTCCTTGGTTCTGTGCTTGCTCCAAGCTTTCTCTGTCCGCTTTGGTGTAATCCTGGTAAGTACCTAAATGTAGAATCCGGCTGATTGGTGTATTTTTTGCTCCAATGGATTTCAATAACTCTTGATAATGCTGCCGATTTGCCGGAACTATAGTATAGTAGCGATTGCCTACGGCAGTGCTGAAGCGATCGCTAAGTTGAGCAAAGTCATGACCAAAAGCAACTTGGATACAGTCTTGACCTGCTGCTTCTAATTTTTCGGACAAGCAGCGTCCTAATCCCAGGTCATCAACTAAGATTAAAGTTAAACCTGCCTGCTGAGGGTAAGGAGAGACACTAGTAGTTGACCAAACAAAGTTTGCTGGGTGAGCACTCTCCGCGTCGTCTTCCACCTGACCAAGTTGCTCTGGCAGACTATTAGCTTCTTTAAGTCGCCAAGATTTTTGGTAAAACCAGTTGGGAATTGTTCGGTTATTTGCTAATTGGATATCAATCGCTTTGATTACTTCTTGACATTCCCCAGCTTCCAGCATCCGCTTCAGGCGTCCCCGCTGAATTTTACCGCTGGTTGTCTTGGGAAACTCTGCATTGGATATTGGTATGACATAGATGGGATTAATGCCTAGTTGGGATGATACTTCCTGCCGAATAGTTTTGATTAATTCAATGTTCAACTCTAGTGGTTGCTGTTTCGGTGTAAAGAAAATTGCTAACCCTTCTGTTCCCGTTTCTGTTTGAGAGAAACTGACTACTCCAGTGAAAGTCGGTTCTACTCCCTCAAGGTTGTTAACGACATCTTCAATTTCATAGCAATAGTAGTTAACGCCGTTAATAATAATTAACTCTTTGGCTCGACCGGTTAACACTAGTTTTCTATCCAGGATAAAACCCAAATCACCACTGTTAAACCAGCCATCTCCCACAAAGGCTTCTGAGTTAGCTTGAGGATTATGCAAGTAACCAGGTGTTACTACCTTACCTTTGATTTGGAACCTACCAATCATACCTTCTGGTAAGATCTTGTTGTTCCCATCGGTAATGCGAATTTGAACTCCTGGTACAGGAGGGCCTAAATCGGTAAATTCCATGACATCTGTGTCAGTTGCCTTTGCTTTAACTAACTGTCCTCCTAGGGAAGATTTTTGGATGCGATGGATACCTAATTTAGGATCAAACTGATTGTGATAAGTCATGCAAGTACAGACTTCTGCCATGCCAAAAGCTGGCTGCATGGCTTGAGAAGCTACTCCAAATGGAGCCACTAACTTGAGAAATTCTCGTACCACTTTGGGAGTTACTTGTTCTCCCGCATTCATCAAGCATTTCACAGAAGACAAATCCCAACTTAAATGAGGGACTTTAGAAATAGCATCACTGACTAACTTGAAGCCAAAATTCGGTGTCCAGGTATGGGAGACTCGATATTGTTCCATTAAATCTAACCAGACAGTCGGTTTAGCCAACACCACATCTGTTGCCACTTCAATTTGCTGACAACCTAGGTAGGTATCTTTGAAGTGACAGGTGAGGATGGGAACTACATGATCTACTGGTAACCAATTGAGGGAGACATCGTTTGCCTGATAGCCATTAAATTGTTGAGCAGCATGAATATGGGAGACAATACCTTGATGAGTTTCTGGAATACATTTTGGTACTCCTGTACTGCCGGAAGTTAATTGTAAGAAGGCGACATCATCCGGTTGACTAGGGTAAATTTCTGCGGTAGCAGGATAACTCTTCATCCCTTGTACCGACAAAACTTGCACTCCAGAAAGTGGGAGTACTTGTTGCAGATTTTGCAATTGCTCCAGCAAGGATTCACTAGCTAATATGGGTGGATGTTCCAGTAGTTCCCAGGTATTGTATAGTTTCTTGACTACAGCATTTGGTTGTTGATAAGTCTTGGCTACAGTTACGGTTACTGGTTGAATTCCCCCCAGAATACATCCCCAGAGTGCTGGAAAATAATCTCGTAGGCATTCGATTTGCAGTATGATTGTGTCTCCTGCTTGTAAACCTTGATGGCGCAAACCATTCAAGATGCATTTCGCCTCTGCCAGTAAACTGCTATAGGTTTGGGATACTGGTTGTTGCTCAGCAAGAATATAGATTATTTCTTGGTGTTGATAGCGAGTTGCTGTTTGAATTAGTGCTGCCGTTAAGGTTAAAGGTGCATCCTCTGGAATTGTTAAGGAACCACCATCACTGAATGCGGGTACAGCTGCTATCAAATTTTGTGGTTGGGATGCAACTTCCTTAACAACCGATGGAATTGAAGAAACACTACCTCCTGCCTCCTGCCTCCTGCCTCCTGCCTCCCGCCTAGCGATCGCTACTTCGGGAAATAGATCTAAAATATGAACTGGTAGGGTTGCTTTAGTTTGACTCGGTTGGACAACTACTGCTGCTTGTTCTATTTGTAGATAGGAGTGCAGTTTTTCTTCCCAACGGGCAATCAAATCTGAGTCAATAACTTCTAAATTAGCTAATGTTGTTTCATCTACTTGCCCTGATTCTGTCCGAGGCAAGGCAGATATGGGCACATAAGCACAAGGTAGCAAATCAGGAGATAAATGGGATTGTAGATATGAATGTATTTTCTCTTCAGAAAACTTACCGGAAATTACCAAATAAGCAACCAGTTGATTCTCCTTGGTTAAAGTAGCACATTCCTGGATTTCGTTAAGAGATTTTAAGGCAGTTTCTACCAAGGCTTGTTTTCTTGACTGACTGTGGAGCTCTACTTGATGCACTTTCAGCTTTTCTGAGAGTTCCAATTCATTGATTTTAGTCTCTGGAGAATTAATGCATTGTTCTAAAATCAACAAGTAGGAATCGATTAAAGCTGTAATCGTATTTTCCTCAAAGTAATTAGCGTTGTAAGTTAACAAACCACTAATCTCTTGATTGTTTTTTAATAAAGCAAAAAATAAGTCTATATCTGTCGGTAATTTGCCTCCTATGGTAGTTGCCGTAAAATTAGCATAATTTTGCTCTTTTTCCCCCAGGTCAATATAGTCAAATAAAATCTGAAACAGGTTCCTGTATCGTTGAGATGCTTGATGCTCAACCAATTCCGCTACATAATTGAGAGGAATATATTGATTGACATAGGCTTCTACAGTAATTTCTTTAACCTTGTAGAGTAATTCTTGGAAGGTCAAATTCTCGGCAATATGGGCTCTCAGGAGAATAATATCAGCCAAAAAACCGATAGCAGATTGCAGTTTGTGATGTATCCTACCTGAAACTGGAAAACCAACGACAATATCCTGTTGGCTCGAGTATTGCAGTATCAACCCATAGAATACTGCAAGCAAGAAAACTACAGGAGTAACACGGTATTGATTACTTAACTGTTGAACTGCGAACCAGATACTAGTAGGTACTTGAAATGTTTTTTGTGTGCTGTTAAATCCTGGAGATAGGGGAAATTTATCAACTGGTATTGGATATAAAGTAGAATTATCAGCTAGTTGATCTTGCCAATAATTTAGACCTCTCTCTAATACCTCTCCCTGTAACCACTGTCGCTGCCAAATAGCATAATCTCCATATTGAAGCTCTAACTCCTTTAAGGGAGATGGTTTTTTCTCTAGAGAGGCATCATATAGAGTTAGGAGTTCCTGAATTAAGAAGTTAATTGATAAAGCATCGCTAAGAATATGATGAAATACCAAGATCAATGCTCCATCTGTATCACTGAATCTTAGCATTTTTAAGCTGAATAGTGGTGCTTGAGCTAAATCAAAAGATTTACGGGATTCTTGTCTAAGATTCTCTTCCATAAGAGACGTGATCTCAGTTGTGCTTAAACCCGGATAATCTTCAACAGTAATACTTACATCAAGATGGGGAATCGGTACCTGAACCAAGGAGCCTGCAACCAAAGCAAAACTTGTTCTGAGAATTTCATGGCGAGCAACAATTTGCCGCCAACTTTTTTGCAAAAATTGAAGGTCGATTAAACCTTGGATACGGACTGTTTGAGATATATTGAGTGCTGCATTATTTGGCATTAACTGAGCTACATACCAAAGACGTTCTTGCTGATAGGATAGGGGCAAACTTTGATTGCGCTCAACAGGAACCAAAGGTATATGATTAGCACAAAAACCTTTATTTTTTTCCTGAAGTGATTGTACAAAATCAGTTAAATACAGAGCAACGGCTTTAATGCTGGGATATTCCCATAAAAGCAGAGGTTCAAGATCATAACCCAGCCATTCTGACAACTCTCCTGTAGTGCTAACTGCCACTGCTGAATCCAATCCGTAGTCAGCAAAAGACTCATTTATATCAATTTTATCAGCCAAGATATTCAGATTACGAGCTAGATGGGAGACAAGCCAAGCTTCGATCTCTGTTTGTGAAATTTTTTCATCGGGACTGCTTTCTGCCTCCTGCCTCCTGCCTCCTGCCTCCGCCGTCCAATCTCCCACCACATCCAAACTGCTATTGAGAAAACCAATTCTACAAGCATGGCGCTGAATTTTACCACTGGATGTTTTGGGGATACTTCCCGTCTTCAGCAAGACTACAGCGTAAATCTGTAAATCATGTTGCTCACTGATTGCCTTGCGAAGTCTTTTCACTACATCCTCTGTATTGAACTTTCTGAGGTAAGTTCTTTCTACCTCGCAAGCAACCACCAAACGTTCCTCTCCTGCCATTGTTACAGAAAATGCAGCACTAGCATGAGCTTTTAATGAAGGGTGGCTGTTTTCTACGGTTAATTCAAGATCTTGGGGATAATGATTTTGTCCCCGAATAATAATTACATCCTTCAATCGCCCAGTAACAAATAATTCTCCATCCTGAACAAATCCCAAGTCCCCTGTACGCAGAAATGGTCCTTCTCCCCTATCCTTTAAATAAACTTGAAAGGTTTCTTCTGTTGCTTCAGGACGATGCCAATATCCAGACGCTACACTCCCACCACTAACCCAAATCTCTCCTACTTGTCCTGTGTCACAGAGAGTTAAGGACTCTGGGTTGACAATCACTACTTTAGTGTCCAGGTAAGGATAACCACATCCGACAAACAGTCTACTTTCTGGGGATGAAATCTCAATCTCTACTACCAAATTTTGTTCTAGAGCCCCAACCTTTATTCCCTGAGTCACTGGCAATTGTTTTTTGTCCCCACCCGTAATAAACAGCGTAGTTTCTGCCATACCATAGCAAGGATAAAAAGCACTTTTCTTAAAACCACAGGGAGCAAATTTTTTACTGAATTGAAAGAGAGTTTCTGCTCTAATTGGCTCAGCTCCATTGAAAGCCAAATCCCAACTGCTTAAATTAAGATTAGCTAATTGTTCTAGTTTAACTTTGTTGACACATAAATCATAAGCAAAATTTGGTCCGCCACTAGTAGTTGCCCCATATTGAGAAATTGCCTGTAACCAACGAATAGGTTTCTGGAGAAACGCTACCGGCGGCATCAGAATACTGAGAAATCCCACATAAATAGGCTGAAAAACATGACCGATTAATCCCATATCATGAAATAAAGGCAACCAACCAACACCCCTACTCTCCTCACTATGACCAAAAGCCTGTTGAATCAATTGCTGGTTGTGGATGATATTGCCATGAGTAACCATCACCCCTTTGGGAGTGCCTGTAGAACCGGAAGTATATTGCAAAAATGCCAAACTTTCTGGTGTTACTGATGGAGGAGCAAAATCTTGAGTCTTAGCTTCAATAGTATCTGTAGCAACCAACTTCACCTGGGCTAATTGAGTCTCCTCTTGACACCTTTTCTCAAGGTTTACCAGTACTGATGTAGTTGTCAGGGCTATCTTAGCTTGAGCCTCCTGGGCAATAGAAAGTAAGCGAGACAATTTTTGATTCCGTCGAGGAAGATAAACTGGAACCGCCACTACTCCAGCATACAAACAGCCAAAAAAAGCCGTAATAAATTCTAATCCAGAGGGATATAATAGTAAAGCCCGTTCTCCCGAACAAGATTGGAGATGAGTTGCGATCGCTCTTGCTTTCCTTTCTAATTCCCTATAGGTAAGACTCCCTGAGGGGGTTTCTCCATCACCAAGAAAGAGATAGGCTTGCTTGTCGGACTGAACTTGTGCTCTATAGTGGAGAATGCTTAATAAGTCTGTAGTCTTTGCGTCTTTTTTGATTAGGCTGGATTTTTGAATATTCACTTTAAGATGGCCTTCAAGTAGCAATACACCGACGGCTAAGAATCCAAGAAACCAGGTCTTTTCTGCACTCTGAACTTGTCTGTTACCTGTTTTTCTTGTGAAAGAATAAAATTTGGATTAGATGCTAGCATATTTGAGCAAGATAACACAAGAGTTTTGTGATTTTAATTGTGAGCTTGCCAACGAGTTAACTAAAATGTCGGGCTAAGTCCCACGCTGTACCGAACGGGTCAGCGTAGGTAGTTCACTACTCCCCTTTCCTTCTACACCTCCAATCAGCTCAAGGTTTGAGCTGGAAAAGCCTGCCATTCCTTGTCAGTTCTGCATTTTCCAACCTTTCTCATGAACACAAGCCCATAGGCATGAGGTAGGCTGTATCTAGACAGACTGAACAGATTTAATGACCAGCGCTTACATCCTAATTGCGGCAATTTTGGTGTTGGGGGCAGTAATTGCAACCCTAGGCGATCGCATCGGTACGAAAGTAGGCAAGGCGCGGCTGAGTTTATTCAATCTGCGTCCTCGCAAAACTGCTACTGTAGTGACAATCATTACAGGCAGCTTGATTTCTGCTTCTACCCTTGGAATTTTGTTTGCCACTAGCGAGTCTCTCAGGGAGGGAGTTTTTCAACTGGACGATATTCTCAAAAAACTGAGAATTGCTCGTGGTGAGGTGGATATCATCAATGCTGAAAAAGTTCAGGTAGAGAGCGAGTTGACCCAATCTCAAACTCAACTGAAGACCCTCTCTGAGCAGGGTACTGTTCTACGTTCAGAAATTAACTCCCTGCTCAAGGAACGTCAGGGGTTGGTGCAGCAGAAAAGTAAACTCAATGAGCAAATTTCTCAACTCAAATCCCAGGCAGTACAAAGGGATCAGGAACTAGATGAGAAAAATCAAGAACTCACTCAGAGAAATCAGGAACTAGATGAGAAAAATCAAGAACTCACTCAGAGAAATCAGGAAATCGCCGAGCAAAAACAAATAATTGCTCAAGGTGAGAGCCGTCTGAGGGAAGTTGAACAACAACTCAATGGAGCCCAAAATGCTATTACTCAATTAGAAACTCGCCGTGAGGAACTCGAACAACAGCTTAATGGAGCCAAATATGCGATCGCTCAATTAGAAACTCGTCGCGAGGAACTCGAACAGCAACTCGATGGAGCCAAAGATGCCATTACTCAATTAGAAACTCGTCGTGAGGAACTTGAACAGCAACTCAATGGAGCCACAGAGGAAATTGCTCAGCTAGAAACTCGTCGCCAGGAACTTGAACAAGAACTCGGTGACCGAGAAAAACTAATTGCTTTTTTAAGCCAGGAAGCCAAAATCCTCGAACAGAACTATCAGATATTGCGCCAAGGTAGAGTTGCTATTTTGCGCGGTCAAGTTCTCGCATCTGGAGTAGTGCGCATTGTAGAACCAGATGCCGCACCTCGGGCAGTTGATCAACTGTTGCGGCAAGCCAATAAGACAGCGAGTGAAATTACTCAATCTGGTAATTATACACCTAATGAACGCTTAGTGCAAATTCCTCAATCCCAGGCTGAGCTATTAATTGAGCAGATTCAAGATGGTCAAGACTATATAGTGCGAATTCTTTCAGCTGGTAATTATGTTAAGGGGGAAAAACAAATACAGGTCTTTGCTGATGCGGTGGTTAATCAAGTTGTCTTTGAAGCTGGTCATGTCCTGGCTACCATCTCCATCGACGCCTCAACTATGACTAACGAGGAAATCCGACTACGTCTCAATCAGTTGCTAGCGGCATCTGAGTTCCGTGCTAGTCGTGCTGGTATTCTGGGTGAGATTCAATTAGGAGATGGTAGTAGCACCAAAATTCTTCGCTTCATCGAACAGTTAGAGGAGTATGATGAACCAATAAATGTTAGAGTTGTTGCCCAACAAGTAACTTATCGAGCTGGTCCTTTGAAGATGCAACTAGTAGCCACTCAAAATGGAGAGGTTCTGTTTAGTACTTGAGTTATAGTGTTGATCATGTTGTTTTTTGGGAATGGGGAATGGGGAATAGGGAATAGGGAATAGGCATTGTTGACACTCCCCCATCACCGAAAAAAATA
>JAAHGR010000499.1 GCA_010672425.1 Symploca sp. SIO2E6 | reverse complement strand
CCACCAACAACCAACAACCAACAACCAACAACCAACAACCAACAACCAACAACCAACACCCAACAACCAACAACAAACAACCAACAACCAACCACCAACAACAAACAACCAACAACCAACAACAAACAACAAATAACCAACAACAAACAACCAACAACCAACAACCAACAACCAACAACAATTTAGGAGACTCAAGATGAACCCATTAATTTGGTTAATTGCTTTGATTCTTGGTGGTTCAGGAATTGCCAGTTCCGTCAAGATTGTTAATCAGGGAAACAAGGCATTAGTAGAAAGATTGGGTAAATATAGCGGTAAAGAACTTACTCCCGGTCTGAATTTTCTTGTCCCTGTCCTTGATAAAGTGGTATTCCAGGAAACCATTAGGGAAAAAGTCCTGGATATTCCAGCTCAACAATGTATCACTCGTGATAACGTTTCCATTGGCGTTGATGCCGTAGTCTACTGGCGGATTATGGATATGGAAAAAGCCTATTATAAAGTAGAAAATTTGCGATCGGCAATGCAGAATTTGGTACTCACCCAAATTCGGGCAGAAATGGGCAAATTGGAATTAGATCAAACCTTTACTGCTAGAGCCGATATCAATGAAATCTTGCTGCGGGAATTGGATGAAGCGACAGATCCTTGGGGTGTGAAAGTTACCCGGGTGGAACTACGGGATATTGTCCCTTCTAAAGCAGTACAGGACTCCATGGAATTGCAAATGTCGGCAGAGCGTCGCAAACGAGCCGCAATTCTCACATCTGAAGGAGAAAGGGAATCCGCTGTCAATACTGCTAGAGGTAAAGCCGAGGCCCTAGAGTTGGATGCTCAAGCACGGAAAAAAGCCGCAGTTCTAGATGCGGAGGGACAACAACAAGCTATTGTACTCAAAGCTCAGGCAGAACGCCAGCAGCAAGTCCTCAAGGCTCACGCTACTTCCGATGCCTTACAGGTAATTAGCCATGCTCTTAAAAAAGATCCCACTGCTCGTGAAGCGCTGCAATTCTTAATTGCCCAGAATTATATAGATATGGGGATCAAGGTTGGCAGCAGCGACAGCAGTAAGGTGATGTTCATGGATCCTCGCAGTATACCAGCAACGATTGAGGGAATGCGCTCTATTGTTGGGGATGGGGACAAACTCGATTTTAAGCTAGGTGACATTACCCAACGCTAGTAGTGCCTTCGCGTAGCGTGCGCTACGTGAAGTCAGACGCGAGCAAGATGCTCGCACTACTTTATTCCATCATTTGAGCTGTGTTGCGCTACTACATTTGCTCAATTCTCAATTTTCAATTCTCAATTTTCAATTCTCTAATCCAAAACCATCCCAGCAAAAAAGGCAACCACAACCAAAACCTTTGCCCATCACTAAGATACCAATCATAATTGCCCTGGGCCATGTTGTATTGGAGGACAAAGTAAATAAAGCTAGAAATGCTCACCAGACGTACTCCTAGATTGCTAGTAGGGACAGCAAAGGGAACTATCCAAGCAAAGTACCAAGCATGAATGATGGGAGATAAAATGAGGAGGACAAAAAAATACCATTGGGCAAATTGCTCAAAAGTCTTGGACCGCAATAGTAGCCAAATTCCCGATAAACCAAGGGGAAACAGATAAATCCAGTTAACCTTGCGGGAAGCTTCCCAAATTCTACCGACTAAATGGGGAATCAACTCAGCAGAACGACCATGGGAGACAAAACCTGAGCTTGTGGGTATTAGGGGACATTCTCCATTATGGCAAAACTGAACAGCACTCAGAGCTAAGGGTAAGAAACCGCACAGGAGTAACATCACAGCTTTAACGATTCCCATCTGCCGGAAACCACGCCAGACAAGAAAACTCAAAATCGGCAGGGACATCCACTTAACCGCTACACTGACTCCTAAAAGTAAGGCACTCTTAATCCAGCGCTCAACTTGGCTGCTGTAGTCAAACATTAACCAAGCAGCAACTAGGGGTAAAATAAACCAACTGTCGTAGTGTCCTCCCCCAGCAAAGGAGTAGATAATTAAAGGATTCCAAGCGTAGAGAAGAGTTTTTTGATAGCCAAACCGGCGACTGAGGAGCCAACAAACTAGCAAGTCAGCAAGGATAAATCCTACCTTAAACAGAGCAACTCCAGGAGTAATTGCCGCTAACACCCTAAAACCCAACTGAGTTATGGGTGGGTAGATAGCAGTAACTCCTGGATGATTGATTAATGACCACCATGGGGTACGATAGGGAACTAATTCTGCTGCATTGGGTGCTAATTCGTAGGGACTAAATCCCTGAAGCTGGATATATCCTTCCCACAGGTAGCGCCAGATATCATCTCCTGGATACATAGGGATTAACAGCAGTCTGGTGAGGATCGCAACTCCCCAAAACCAAGCACCATTAACGGAACGAAGTAACCAGGATAAGACAAATCCACAGCTCATGACCCCGATACCCAACCAAAATCGAGGTACTGCTTCCACCTGCCGGAAATCCCCGTAGGGAATAATTAGAACTGTGCCCAATAACAGAAGTAAAGCACTAAACCACAGAAAGAGTCGCTGATTTTTCCCTATTACCCAATCCCCCTTATCTCCCCTGACTTGAAAAGAGACGCGGGGAGGCGGGGAGGCGGAGACGCGGATAAAGGAATTTTCATGCATGGTGGTGAAAATTTTTTCATGAGGACTATCTTCCTTGTCCCCCTTGTCCTCCTTGTCCTCCTTGTCTCCCCTGTCCCTCTTCTCTCCCCCATCCACAACACCATCTCCCCACCGGCGCAGATATAATCTTCCCAGGGTACTCAAAATCACGGTTCCTGCCTGAATACTACCGGATAGAGTACCAGAGATTTTCGACCTTCCCCCCTGCCTACGACGGTAACCCACGGGTAATTCCCAAACCCGCAAGCCACATTCAATGGCTCGTGCCTGCATTTCCACTGTCCAGCCGAAACCTCTATCTTGCATCTGGATTTGCTCTAAAGCGGAACAGCGAATGAGGCGCAGGGGACCTAGATCCTGATACCAATGACCCCAACCTAAGCCAATCAGGAAAGTAGCCAGCCAGTTGCCAAAATTTTGTACAGCAGTCATCGTACTGCGTCCCGTAGCAGTAGCGCGGCGGTTCCCTAAAATCAGGTCAAAGTCCGCCATTTTGGCGAAAAACTGGGGTAGGGAACTCAAATCATCACTACCATCACCATCACAAAATAGCACCCATTCAATATCTGGACTCACTTGCTGCAACCCGCGCCAACAGGCTCTACCGTAACCAGGAATCGGCTCAACAATCACTTGAGCACCAGCGGCTTGAGCCTTACTCACACTTTGATCTGTACTGCCGTTGTCTACAACCAGAATGTTGGTTAAGCTGTAAGATTGTAAGGATTGGACAACCCCAGTAATTGTTTCTTCTTCGTTAAGTACTGGGATAATTACAAGAATTTGGCCTAAGTTAGAATAATTAGTAGTCATGTAAGAGGGAGTAGGGAGTAATGACAAATGACAAATGACAAATGACAAATGACAAATAACAAATAACAAATAACAAATAACAAATGACAGTAGTTTTCCACCTTGTTGATAGATCTGGATGGCTCAAGGATGCGGTAGTAGAGCACCGCATTCACTTTAATGGTAACACTGTCAGCAGTAACGGCTTCCTGAGGAGCAATATCCACCGTTTTCGTGCGGATATCCACTTGGGCTTTTTGGTCTAGAAGGGGGATAATCCAATACATCCCTGGCCCTTTGACACCTCTTAACCGACCTAGCCGAAAAATAACCCCTCTCTCGTATTCTCGGTCAATTTTTATCCCAGCGATCGCTAGTAATAAGGTTAAACCAAGAAGAGTGCCCAGAATAGTATTCATCTCTAACTCCTGTGAGAATCTCTGCCTAACTCTATTCTAGATAAAGATAATTTCTATCAACCAAAGAGCGATCGCGCTTGTGGGGGAATATGGTATCCTAGGGAACAGGGAAGGTCAAAGAGAAGTTCCGCATCAATACTAAACTGTTGTATTTATGACAGGTTGTTAACGGTAAAAAGGGAATGCCATTACAAGCTAAACCAAAGCTTTATACCCCAGAAGCGTATTTGTTACGTGAAGATGATGCTGCCGAACGCAGTGAATACCGTAATGGAGAAATTATTCCTATGGCTGGGGGAACTGCCAATCATAATCGCATTGCTGGTGACTTTTATAAGCAATTTCCGACTGAAATTTCGGGGCAAGCCTATGAGATTTTTATTGGAGATATGAAACTCTGGATACCGGCAGTTGAGTTATATACTTATCCAGATGTCATGGTGATCAAAGGAGAACCAATTTATCATCAAGATCGTCAAAGCACCGTGGAAAATCCTTATTTGATTGTGGAAGTCCTTTCTAAGTCTACCCGGCAGTATGACCAAACGGATAAGTTTGATGCCTATCGAACAATTCCCTCTTTCCAGGAGTATGTCTTGGTAGATCAGTATAGTTTTTGGGTGAAGCAATTTGCTAAAACGACGAGTGAACAGTGGATATTTACTGAATTAGTGGGCAAGGATGCCATATTACAACTTGAGTCAGTGCAGTTTCAGATTCCTCTAGCTCACTTGTATCAGCGAGTTAAATTTGAGAAGGACGAGAATGAGGGATAAGGAATAGGCGGTGAAAATGAGTAAAAAAAGTATTAGAAGCTACAATTGAAGACTTTATGGGCACCAAGTGGCTTGCCTCAAAATGGTAAAATTCTGAAAAATCATCAAATCTACTGATGCCAGTTGGGTGTTGGTTGCCAAAATCTCAAAATAAGAGTAAATTGAACCTCAGTTAGTAACTTGTTTCCACAAGCGAACACTCCTGAAAAATGTACTTCCTTCATCCGTTGCTAGTAGCTCAAGCCTACAGCACCAATTTCCGCTGGAAGCTGAAAGCTCAGTTCTAGCAATTTACTCTATTTACTCCAATACCGTGAGGATGTGATACATATGATGTTAAAACTGCGAGTATTCACAGGAACAACCTTAGCACTTCTGCTTTCTGCAGGCTCAGGATATTCAGTGCTAGCGATCGAGAATACTCAGACAACTACACAACAGCCAAGCAATACTCAGCTAGCTCATGCAGGCGATAGGGTAACTATCTCCGGTATTGTCACCGATATCGATGACGATGTGGTAACAGTCAGGACAACAGATGGCGAAACCAAAGATTTGTGGATTTCAGAAGACTTACAAGAAGAACTCGGAATCGAAGTTGGCGATGCAGTTAGCGGCACTACCCACGATCCTGATGACGATGTAATACCTGTAGATTTCGTCACTCGTCGTGAAGTGAAGCCTGTCAGGATCGAGCTAACTGAAAGAACACGGGAAACCAGAGTAACTCGTCCAGTAGCTCCCTCTCGTCCAGCACCAGCACCACGTCCAACACCAGCACCAGCTCGACCCATACCTCAACCAGTACCTGGACTTTGGTAAAGTCGTAATATTGGGACGCGAAAATTATCGCTCGAATATTTATCCAAAGTGGAACCCAAAGCAAACCCCTTGCTGTTGGGTTTCACTTTGCTTGTTGAACAATAGCTTATATGGCAGTTCTCGCATTTGTAAGCTACATCTCCAATTCCCAATTCCCAATTCCCTTATCTTTCTTTAATAACTGGCAAACCCAACCAGTCACTAAGTTCATTAGCTAGCCAGTCCAACTCAATTTCAGAGAGTAAGCCATCTCCACCAATGCCGAACTTTTTAGTTCCAGCCCAAATATTGATTTGTGGTTTAACTTCGATCATACGTCCTTTATAACCTTTCTTGTAAGTTGTCTGAGTTCTTTCTAATTTCAACGTATCGCGAGAGTCCCCACCTTCAACGAAGTAAGGTGGGGAGGGATAGCGGTTCGACGTAGGTACGGAGTCGAACAATTATTTTTGTGGTACTTCTTGAGATTTGATATAGGCTTTGACTCT
>JAAHGR010000498.1 GCA_010672425.1 Symploca sp. SIO2E6 | reverse complement strand
GCACATCCCGATGCGTTGTTTATAGTACCAACTCTTAACCCACGCTTCGTCAAACGCCATTTTGGTCACCACAATCTCAAGGCACTCGGATTGCTGCCTTGGAATGGTGCTCTCAAGATTTTTGGTCTGCCAACTTTCCAAGCAATGTTACAAGCTGATCTGGTGCTGGTAACCGATAACATTCTCTTTGATCGCAAGTTACTTAACCCACTGTTTAACTATCTCTCCACAATTTCCTTGATTGCTCCAGCTTGTAAGGCACGCGGTATTCCGATCGCACTTTACAACGCAAGTCTAGGACCAATTACCACATCATTGGGCAAGTATGCTTTGCAAAGAGTTCTTGATGCTAGTCCCATGCTGATCCTGCGAGATGAGCAATCAAAGCAGCTACTTGAGCAACAGAAACTAAATTACCAAGAGGTTTACATCAATGCGGACTGCGCCATCAATACCACGCCGCCACCCACAGAACACATGGAGGAGATCATTGGCAAAGAAGGACTTTTCCAAAATCCGCAAGGCACTCTTGGCTTCAATATCAATGCCTATATCGATAACTGGCGCAAGGATAACAAGACTTTTGGGCGCGATCGCTTTTTGCAGGCAATTGGGTCTACTCTCGACCGACTGATTGAGGAATTAGACATTGATATTATGTATACCATTACTCAGGTGATGGATACCAAGATTACCAACGAGAGTTTGAAATATGTCAAGCGGCGCGATCGCATCCGGGTAATCAGTAATGGGACTTACACCTACCAAGAAATTGCTGGCTTGCTACAACGGGTAGAAGTCCATGTAGGGATGCGGACTCATTCCGTAATTCTGGCTTCAGGAGTTCTCACCCCTGTAGTGGCCATTAACTCCTACCCTAAAACAGCAGGCTTCATGAAAACCATTGGTCAAGACAATTGGTTGATCAACTTTGATGAACTAACCACCAATAGCTTGACAAATTTAATTAAGTCTGCATGGGAACAGCGCCAGAAAACACGAACGGCAATGAAACCACTGGTGCAGCGGGAGCAAGCCAAAGCTCGTAGTAGCGTTGAACTGGTGAGCCAATTGTTGGCCCTGGGGAAAGGGACTTCCAAATAAAAAAATATCCCATCGCTGGGGGAGCTGGGGGAGCTGGGGGAGTAAGATAAGCCTAAAAATTGGCATAATTTATTTCTTGGAGTTCCCAAAGCAATCTGAGATACAAGTGACCACTTGAGCAATTGTCTACTCATCCTTTGAGGACCGGTGAGGTAAAATTGAAAAAATCGAAGCCAACAGAATTAAGCATGTCTGAAGATGGCTATTTGCCACTTCACCAACAGCAGCACAGTGAGCCATTGTATGTGGTTCCCAAGGATCTATGTACCCGCTGCGGTGCTTGCGATCCCATCTGTCCTGTAGACTGCATTGCCTTTGACGAACAGCAATACCCAGTTATTGAGACTAAAACCTGTGTTGACTGTGGACTCTGTGTCAAAGTTTGTCCTGGTATAGACTTTGACTACACTACTCAGTATCAGAAAATGTTTGGGGTTGAGCAACCACCAGAGGGACTTGGTGGCATTTACGAGAGCGCTTTTTTGACTTTCGCTAATAATCCCCAAGTGCAAGCAGAAGGCAGTGGTGGTGGACTCGTTTCCCAACTGCTGATTGGTATGGTCAAAGAAGGGATAATTGATGCTGCTCTTACTGTGGGTTATGAGCCAGATGATCCCATTACACCCACACCTGTGATTTGCCGCACCGAGGCAGAAATTCGAGCCACTGCTGGCTCCAAGTATTGTGTTGTACCCCATGCTAAAGTCCTACGTGACGTCAAAAAACTCGAAGGTAAGTTTGCCTTTGTCGGTGTCGGCTGTCAGATTGAGGGTTTACGCAAATTGGAGAAGGTCTATAAGCCTTTGGTACGTCGGGAAATCTTCACCATTGGCTTAGCTTGCCACGGTACCCTAGAAAAAGAGGGTACTACTGAGTTGCTATCCCACCGTCGTCTTCCCCAAGAGAAGATCAAGCGCTTCTTCTATCGTGGTGGTAACTTCCCTGGCAAGTTTCAGATCGAAACCCTCGACGGTCAGCGCCTCGACCTGCACAGGTTTGATTATAAGGATGGTGCCTATAATTACCTCTACCATCTCTATACACCCCAGCGTTGCCTGATGTGTCCTGACTATAGTGCTGAGTTTGCCGATATTTCAGTTTCCGACTTCTGGGTGCGCGGTGAGGATGGCGAGTACCTACACCCCGAAGGTACAAGCATGGTTATGTGCCGCACGAAACGTGGTCAAAAGGTTCTACAACAGATGCGTGAATCGGGCTATATTACTGCTATGCCTTTAGGTCAGCAGGAAGTCGAAGCCAGTTTTGATCATCTCTACCGTGACAAGCGTGTCTCTCCCTTTGTGCGTATCCAGTGGCGTCAAGCCGAGGGATTATCAGCACCCCGGTACCATTTACCAATTTCCCCACCAACTAAAGAAGACCACCGTCATGAGGGTTTGCGTCAGGCTACTTTTATTTTCTCCCAGCGCCAATGGATGCGTCAGTTGATGCTGGTCATCTTTTTCTCACGGTTTGGGGAAGTGTTTACAGCAGTGAAAATGCGCTACAAAGCCTTCAAGGCTGCACGGCGCTTACGCAAACAAGCAAAAAAAAGGCAAAAGCAAGACCCAGCCTTGGATACCCAATAAAGGGTGAGCGAAAAAAGGAATGGGGAAACGAGTCAAGAGACGCACCAGACGCACCAGACGCGGGGACGCGGAGAATGGAAATCCCACCTCATATTTCGTTCACCCCCCAATAAATAATTCAAATCAAGTAAGTAAGGTACTCTCATGATCAATATAGATAAGCAAAACTCCAAAACCTCAATTATTGACCTCAAGCCAGATAATATTGTGGTGGAACCCTTTCCCCACGTAATTAAGCAACCATTCCTCAACCCCGATTTTTACCAGCGTCTTAAGGAAGAGTTTCCTGGCAACGAACTTTTTGACGGGCGTCCACAGCTAATTGGCTCTCGTACTGGGCGGGATTTGTTTAAAGGAGACGCAGGGTTTGATGAATTTATGGAAAAATCCCCAAGCTGGAAGGAGTTTCATAACTACATCAACTCGCCTTCCTTCCTCAACTTGGCTCTAGCACTCTTTGGTCCCCACTTGAGCCGCTTCGAGTGTCGGGTTGATCCGAACCGAGCCAAACTTGTAGATTATACTGAAGATCGCTTCTCCCTCTGGTGGCGCTCTAAACAGGCGAAGTGGCTGGGACTCGGTCGCCGACAAGACCCCAATAATCTCTTTGTCAGATTTGATATTGAACAGAGTACCCAAGGTTACAAAAAGCCAGTCCATTGCGACTGGTCAAGTCGTCTGCTATCTCTAATTCTCTACTTCTGCGACGCCGATGAGATTGGTATGGATGGCGGCAACCTCCACATCCACAAGCATCTAGAATCTAAGCCCTATTCCCAGTATGAACGGCATCCCAAGGAAGAAAATACTGAGGTGATCCAAACCCTCCGTCCCCGCGAGAACCTAGGGGTTTTCTTCCTCTGCTCCAACAACTCCTATCATAGCGTCAACGCTATTAACTCGATCCAGGATTATCGGCGTTTCATCTACTTGAATGTGTCGAGTACAGCTCAGAATATTTGGTAATACTCCGAAGAAACAAGTCAACAGGGAACAGGCGAAGAAGGAAACAGGATTTTGCTTGTTTCTTACCTTTGAAAAATCTTCAAAAAGCTTGAAATACCGATGAGTAGTAAATACGAACAGTTTCGTTTCGACACTGTCTCAACTAATAGTCAAAACTCGTTTGTGCAAAAATACCAGGATTTGGTATTGGGCAATCGTAATTGGGGGCAACTTCTGCACTATGAACTGCTGACGCTGCTAGTAGGTCAACTCCCTGGTGCTGCTGGGTTGGGACTGCGGCGCATTTTCTACCCGCAGTTATTCGCGAGTGTGGGTAAGAATGCACTCTTCGGTCACCACCTGACATTGCGTGCGCCAGGTCGTATCCACCTGGGCAACAATGTGGTAATTGATGACTATGCACTACTCTCAGTACGCGCTCTTGAAGACGAGCGCATCGAGATTGGTGATTTCGTGCAAATCGGTCGCTCTGCCCAGCTCAAAACTCGTGTAGGCTCTATCTTTATCGACGACTATACTAATATAGGCGCAGAGTGCCGCATTGACTCAACTACCGAAGTACATATTGGTCACCACTGCATTTTCGCTGGTCGCTGTTATATCGGTGGTGTTAGTCACCAATTTGATCGTACCGACATCCCAATTGTCCAACAACCACTGGCAACTAAAGGTGGTGTGCGTATCGGCGATGATGTCTGGCTAGGAGCACATGTGATTGTTTTAGATGGAGTAACTATTGGTACAGGTGCAATAGTCGGTGCAGGTGCAGTAGTAACCAAAGACATTCCACCCTACGCGATCGCGATGGGGGTTCCAGCACAGGTGCGCGGCTGGCGTAATCAGAAACACCTGGGACAATCTGCCTAAGCGACATCTGTAAACATGTGTTTTTTGACTTGTACCGGTAAAGATAAGTAATGGAGACTCAAATTATGAAAATTTTACTAGATTGTAGATTCAAGAAAGGAGCAGGACCTAATGTTGCAACACTCTATATGCTAGATGAGCTAATTAGGCTTAATACCAAACATGAATTCATTGTTTTGCACAATCCCAATCAATCTTTACCCGAATATCCTGGAGTCGAGAAGTTAGTGGTTCCAGTGAAGAGCAATTTTCTCGAATTTTTGTGGGTGCAGTTTTATTTACCGAAATTGTTTGAGAAACTCAAGATCGACATCTATCATAGTCTCAAGCATGTAAGTCCCCTGTTTACTAAAATTCCCACAATTGAGTATATTCATGAAGTAGGTCACTTCTTTTCAGAAGGGTTAGAAGCATTTAACCTGTCTTTGGCTAATCGGATCTATCACTACCACCTCAAAGGGTGGTCAATGAGGCGAGCCACTCATATAATTGGTACCTCTCAGCAATGCGAGAAAGTACTTCACCAAAAACTAGGTATCTCGAAAGAGAAGATTAGCACAATTCGTTATGGTCTGGACAAAAAATTTAGAGTGATTGATGATCGAGGGAAAATTGTAGAGTGTTGCCAACGATACGGGTTGCCAGAGAGTTATATTTTGTGTGTTGGCAACATTTGTGCTCAAGAAAATTATGACTCCGTTATTAAGATGTATAGCAAATTGCGGAGCCAAAATGAAAATGCTCCCAAACTGGTTTTGGTAGGAGATACTGGCAATGCGGAATCTGATTTTTTAGAACTGATGAAGCAGTTAGGTTTGAATGAGGATGTTATCCTCACTGGCTTTGTAGAACATCGCGATCTAGTCTACATTTACAACGGAGCAAATCTTCTTTTGTTTCCTCCTACTGTAGCAGCCTTTGGTATTCCTCCCATAGAAGCTATGGCTTGTGGCATTCCTGTAGTCGCCTCAAATATAGATGCGATCCCTGAAATCAGTGGTGAAGGAGCTGCCTTATTGTTTGATGAGCCCAGGAATGTAGACAAAATGCTTGAAGCTGTAAACCTCGTGTTACATGACCATCAACTTCGTCAAGAACTACGGAACAAAGGTTTTGAAAGAGCAAAAGAATTTAGTTGGGAAGCATCTGCATTAAGAGTACTCGATTTGTATGAAATAATCGGAAGGGAGAAGATTTGTAACCTACATTCAGCAGGTTCGTACTCAATTTGAATAATTTTCTATCAAAATATTCGATATCCAAGTTAACCTACTGAATACAGCAGTTTGCTCTGCGCAAGCGGTACATTGTTGATCCCCCTCGCATCCCCCTTTGAATCCCCCCCCCCTCCCCCCTTTTTTTCCCCCCCCCCCCCCCCCCCCGCCCCCGCCCCCCCCCCCCCCCCCCTCTTCCCCCCTCTCCCTCCCCCCCCCCTCCCCCCC
>JAAHGR010000497.1 GCA_010672425.1 Symploca sp. SIO2E6 | reverse complement strand
TGCACTATTTCCAGCGAAAAGAGAAACTAGGGCAAGCTGTGACTGAGGTAATTTCACCCAGTATCGATCGCAACGGTAGAATCGATCAATGGCCAGATGGCTTTTTCGATGAGTGGGATAAGAGTTTAATCACATTATTAAAACCAAGGGATGTCTAGCCTATGGATTTGGAGATGGTATTGAATGAGCTGTCCTTAAGAATTCATGCTGATAATGTTCAAACAGCACAACAGTGGATGTCAGATCTCATTGCCACAGCAAGAAAAGCTGCTGAAGTGGGTGTAAATCCAGTCCTACGCACCCATAGCGAGTTTTATGCTACCGTACTTGCGCCTAATTATTCTCTAAGTGATTGGCTAATTGATAAAAGGGTAGATCGAGAAGAATCTAGGTTCATACTCTTATCCACCAAGACTCCCTTCCTAGCGGAAATTAATAATGCTGAGATTGAGGATAGAAACCAACGTTATGAGTTTCGCTATGAGGGACAATTAACTGAAGGTCTTGGCATTGCTTTCTTACTTGACTCTCTTGCGTTAAGCCTCAGATCAGAGTCACGATGGGAATCGAATAGTCTGATGCTAGAGGCTATTTGGCTTGAAGATGATAGCAATCTGAACTCGGAGACAGTCACAGTTGTTCATGCAAGCCAACTACAACACGTACATGAACATATTACTTGGATACAGGAGCGTCTTAGCAAAAGTGTTCGTGATGGATCGGAACTATGGAATCGCAGAAGCGAGTTATTCCCTAGTCTAGAATTTTGTGAAAATGTCAGGAAGCAGATGGAGAGTCTAGGCAAGGGTGCCCCCATGCTACAACAGGTGAAGAAAAAATTGTTTGAGCTTGAGAACTACTGCAAGACTTGGACAACTGGAGCTTTTTCTTTAAAGAGTCTTAACAATGCGACTCCAGAGAGTGAGTCAAGACGACAACAGTTCAAACAGGAACTAACTTTTAGGTGTCCCGACGGCAGAGAGCGAATCTTCAATTCACATGTGAGCCTAACACCAGGATCTTGGCGACTCTATTTCTCGGCAGAATTAGGGCCAGGAAAAATAATTATTGGGTATATTGGCCAAAAAAAAATTAAATCTACTTAATCTTTTAGCCTTTGAACAATACAGCACTTTGCGCCGCATCCTCTGGCTTCCCGTTAAACTAAAAGCGAAGCATCCTCTGGCTTCCCCCTTTCAAAGGGGGACGGGAGGGCTCACAGGGGTAGGTTTTTTACATTAATCGTATAATGAGGTAAGACAAGGAAGACAAGGGGGGAAAGTGGACAAGGGAGAAGAGCAAAGAAGAAGCATTAAAACTCATGAAGATCTCATCATCTATCAAAAAGCATTTGATGCAGCTATGACTATCTTTGAATGTAAGGATTCAGGTCTGTGTTTAGCTCATCAATCAGCCTGGGTGTACTCGCCGCGAAAAAATAACATGGCAAAGAGAATTAAGTCAGAACGGCGAGTGCGCCCAGGCTCTTTTCCCCTGCATAGGGTTTGCCTGAGACCATTGAAAGGATGATGGGTAGGCTAAAGCCTGGTTGACAAGGGTACAACCTGGTTAAGTTCAATTATGGCAACATCAATAAGCAGGTACACAAAATTAATTACACATTTTCCAAAACTCAAAGTTTGACAATGCAAGGGTTACAGAGATTGAGAGTAGGTAATTAATTCTGTGTAGGTGCAAAACCTGTGTTTCAAGGGACAGGTTCAGGCAACAATGACAGGGATTGCCCCGAATCGGTTTGAGCCATCAAGGCGGCTTGAAAAAACTCCATCACTGACCTTCCCTGTCGCCGACAAGTCTGCACGACACTGAGCAAGTCGGCGGTTTGAGCAAATCGCTTCATGGAACGAGAGCCACCACTGACCTTACGCTTGGTCACGGCTAAACGCAGGTTTCTCTGGTGCCAAGTTGTTATCCGGTGGGACTTGTGGGTGGTCAAGAAAGTACCACCACTGCTCAGCTTTGTCCCGCAAAGACCTGAGTAACTTACCGGCTTCGTATCCGGCTCGACCTATCCACTGTTGTAGGGTAAGGGTAACTCGCAACTTAAACCCAATTGCCCAAGTGCGATAGGTACTATCATCGTGAGTTTGCTGCCATTGTTGATGTTGGGTAAAGGCTACCCTTCGGGAAGGCTTTGCCAACATCAATCAAATCTAAAAAGGCTTGTCCCAATGCCTGATTGTTGCCTCCTTTCAACTTGACTACTTTTTTGAAGTGACGTCTTAGGTGTGCCAGACATTTCTGTTGTGCTTTGACCGAGTAACCGTTATAGACGCTGTAATCATCTGTACTGAGCACACCGTCAAAGCTTTCCCCCAACTGGGCAATCAATTCAGCTCGTGAACGGGTATCACCCGCATGAAACACGCAGAATTGTTGGCCCGTTGTCACCCATAACCATTCCTTTAGACCTAGCACTGGCCAGGGAGATTCATCGACATGCACCCTCGGTTGTCCTTTGACCCATTCCCGCAACTGCTCAACACTATCTTTCACTGCTTCTGCCATTCTGGCATTGGTTGCGACCAAGGTTCCCACTCCTACTTCAATGCCACCGAGTTCCCACAGAAATTCTTGCTGCTTGTGATAGGAAAGATGCCCGTAATTCCCTAGCCATACCAGTAGAGATTGCAATCCTACACTCAAGTCTTGTCCTGGCACGATTCCATCAGGCCAATCTGCTGTGTGAGTTTGACCACAGTGAACACATTTGCAACTGTAGCGTTGGTATTCCACCACCTCAATTGGACGTGCCACCAATTGGGCTACTTGTTTACGCTCTACTGCCACTGGAGTTTCGACAAATTCTACCGAGCCACATGCTCGGACATTCTTGAGGAAGGAGCTGTTCATGTCGGTCAACTCGCCCAAAACCTTTGCGTGTCTTGCCCTGATGACCAGGTTGCCCTCCTGGCTTTCGTTTTGGGACTTTTGTCTGTTCTCTATCAGCTGGCGGTTTTTCAGGTTTAAAAAGCAAGTCAGTTGAGGGTGGTTTTGAGGAGGTTTTTGAGTCTTGTTGAAGACTTAGTTTGAGGCGTTCTACCTCAACAGTGTAATTCTTCTATCACCTGTTGCTGCTGCATAACCAGAGTCACCAGTTGCTCGCTGGGCAACTGTTTAATCTGATTGATGTCAAACTCCAGGCGCTTTCTCTGTTTTCTCATCTAGCTAGAATACAGCATAATTGGGAGCAACTCAACTAGAGCCACTCAGCAAATTTTGTTGAGTCGAGGGGGAAAGGCTTCGCGACGGGAGCCAAACGGTATTCACTCCTCACGAACCAGCGCGAAGCCTTCCCCCCTAATACTTGTAGAACTAGTAATGTTCTAGTACTGACCTGAATCCTTACCTAAAGTGAATAGAGAAAAAACTAATACAGTCCGAAAAAGACTCAAAGAATGGTATCAAGATAGTAAGGCAAAGAAGGGAAATAAAAGGAAAGAGTTAGATATCAATAAATGCTTTGTACCTTTACTCAAATGGATTATTAGCTTATGGAATAGTGAGGAAAAATGGCTGCCATTGGCAATAGATACAACTAATATTGGGTCAAATTTTACGGTTCTATCTCTTCATGTTCTTTATCAGGGTTGTGGAATTCCTGTGGCCTGGAAGATTGTTAAAGGTACAGAAAAAGGCTCTTGGAAGCCTCATTGGCTCTCATCTATTTCAATCTCTATTGAATGCAATACCTGATGATTGGCAAGTCATTGTCTCAGCAGATAGAGGATTGTATGCTGATTGGTTATTTGCCGAAATTTGTGCTCTAAATTGGCATCCTTTCTTGAGAATCAATTATCAAGGAACATATCGAGTCAGAGGTGAAAACGAATGGAAATCTTTAGAGACAGTTGTACCTCAGACATCAATGAGTTGGTCAGGTAAGGTTACTTGTTTTAAAACCAACCCTATTGATTGTACTTTATTAGCATGTTGGTCTGAAGGTTACAAAGCTCCTTGGTTAATTATTACCGACTTAGAACCAGAACAAGGAAATGTTCGATGGTACAGTTTTAGAGCTTGGATTGAATCGAGTTATAGAGATGTTAAAAGTGATGGTTGGCAGTGGCATAAAACCAGATTAAGAGAACCAGCTAGAGCTGAGAGAATCTGGTTATCTATGGCAGTAGCTACTCTCTGGACTGTAACAGTTGGTAGTGATGAACAGCGACATTTACAAACAAATTTCAAGACCAAGTAATTGACGAAAACTATGACAATCAGCAGCTTGAATTGGAGCCAATAAATCGAACTATATCTTGTTTTTTACAAGGACTAATTAATATTGTTGCTGATTTACTTTGCGGTAAAGGCATTTCCTTAGATGGATTATTTCCCCAATCACATGAATGTCGTCAATACTTCCTAATAGACATTCATCTTCTTTCTTCCTTGTCTACTTTCCCTCCTTGTCTTCCTTGTCTCACCTTGACTAGTATCTTATGTAAAAAACCTACCCTTGTGAGGGACGGGAGGGGGATTCCATCGGGGGACGGGAGGGGGATTCCATCGGGGGACGGGAGGGGGATTCCAAGGGGGATGCGAGGGGGATCAACAATCTCACCGATCACGAGAGCAAACTGCTGTATGTTATGATAACCATAAGCTTTATTCATCAAGCTTTTTGGTAGTATAAATAGATGAAACAATTTACTGTAGGTGTAGTGATAGCTAGCTTATTAGTAGGTATAAGTGCTTGCCAAACAACACCCCAATCAACCACAGAATCAAGCGAAAGCAATCAAACAGCACTACCCGGTAAAGGAATCACTGCTCGTTCTGCCCATAGTAACTGGATAGAAGAACATTTCCAAACCGAGATTGTCAATAAAACCAATGAAGACCGAAGCAACCCCGGTAAGCCATGAGCAACTGTTCAACCGCTGGCTCTCATGGATGGAGACTCACCCAAACTGGGAAGCAAGAATTGTTTGTTGAACCCACTTGCCAGGGAGAAAGAAAATGACCTACACACCCCTTAAACTGACCTTTGAACAATATCTCGAATATGACGATGGCACAGATAACCGCTATGAACTATTTGATGGGGAGTTAAGACTAGTGCCCTCGGAAAGTGAAGAAAATGGCTGGATAGCTGTATGGCTAATGTAATTGACACTCCTTTGGTTCGATGATGGAGCAGCAACCTTCTATCTCCTTTCGGAGTAGCATCCTCTGGCGAACCGTGGAAGTCAAGGCGTTCGCAAAGCGTTCTCATGAAGGAGTAAGCTGATGTGCAGCTAAATTGTATAATGGGAAATGTGAAAATGTTGTAGTGCGTAAGCGATGCTAGCGCGTAGCGCAAACATCTTGCTCGCTAGTATTATACAAATTAAATGCGTAACAACTTAGCATCCTCTGGCTTCCCCCTTATTAAGGGGGACGGGAGGGGGATCCAAAGCTGACAAGGGTAGGTTTTTTACTTTCGGGTGAGGACAAGACAAGGTGGACAAGGTGGACAAGGAGACAAGGGAGGAAAACCGTACAAATTTCTGTTCGGTTGTCAAAAATTCCAGATGTTGAAAAGCTCAGTTTTTCGTGAAACATCTTCCTTGTCTACTTTCCCTCCTTGTCCTCCTTGTCTCTTATTGACCGGAATATTAAAAACCTACCCTTGTGAGGATTAAAAGGGGGACGGGAGGGGGATTCCAAGGGGGATGCGAGGGGGATCAACAATGTACCGATCGCAGAGCAAACTGCTGTATGTTATGATAACCATAAGCTTTATTCATCAAGCTTTTTGGTAGTATAAATAGATGAAACAATTTACTTTAGGTGTAGTGATAGCTAGCTTATTAGTAGTTATAAGTGCTTGCCAAACAACACCCCAATCAACCACAGCATCAAGCGAAAGCAATCAAGCAGCACTACCCGGTAAAGGAGTCACTGCTCGTTCTGCCCATAGTAACTGGATAGAAGAGCATTTCCAAACTGAGGTTGTCAACATTGGTTTAGAAAAACTTGGTTATCAAGTAGCA
>JAAHGR010000496.1 GCA_010672425.1 Symploca sp. SIO2E6 | reverse complement strand
CCAGAAAATTTAAGATTGATGATACAGATGGTTTACACCTCGTGCTCTCGGCAGGGGTTAAAGGAGTTACTCTCAGTAAATTCAATCAGTTTTTGGTAGACCAACTTGATTTAGAGTGGTTAAAAAAGCTATTACAGGAGACCCTTGGTGCTACAGATGACTTATTTGCTCAGGTTCTCTTGACCAAGTTAGATATTGATCGGCCTAATCAAGAATTATCTTTTGGTCTTGAGATTACCAATGTTTGGCATATTTACAAATTCGAGTTAACTGATATACATCTTAATCTTAAGTTAGAGATTGACAAGAAAACAGTCGTTGATGGTGATATCGCTCTCACCCTCAATTTAGGTAGCACTGCTTGTGGTTTGCAGGCTGTCTATCAGGATAAGGAATGGCGGTTTACAGGGAAACTGGTGGCTACAGCAGGTCACTCTTTATCTCTCTACGATGGCCTTCACCATCTCGCTGATAAAGTTGACCTGGACAATGTTGTTGATAGCTTACCCCAAACCTTTCAGGATTTGCAGATTAAGACTCTTGACATTGCCTTTACTCCTCATGATAAATACTTTGACTTTGACATCACATTGGAAGATGATGACGGTCGTTGGGCGGTGATTCCGGGGTTATTTGAAATTGGGCCTGCTACCCTTGATTTAGAGATTATCGAAAGTCACCTGTTTGGTGAAATCGATGGCTCCTTTTTGATTGGAGATACCGAACTTCGTACAAAAGTCGATTTCCCGGCATTCCGGGGGGAAGTTAAGCTTGCCGATGACACATCCTTATCCATTTCCCAGATTTTAAAGCAGGTTCATGTCGATGCACATGGACTGGATAAGCTACAGATAGATGCTTTCCATGTGCTTTATGACTCTCCAGGCAAACATGCAATTGTCTATCTAGAATTGAGTGGTACTTGGAACGATGGATTAGTCGAGTTTAATCTCAAGGATGCCAGCCTAGATCTAGATTATCTCGGAGGCGATGGAGGTGGCCTCAGTGCCAAGCTTCTTGCTCAAATGTCCCTAGATATAGATAGTAAGGACATTTCCCTTGCCTTCTCGGCTGAACATCCAGGACCTGGTGAAGGTTGGCAGATTGCTGCGATCGCGGATCTCGATGATACAGTTAACATTAGCCACATCTTTGAGAAATATGCCCACAGCCACCTTGATTTTGTCGATGCTTTCCTGGATTGGAGTATTACCCACTTGGAAATCAGTTACGACACTAAGGCTAAGCATTTTGTTGCCTCCATGGAAGCAGTCTGGCATCATGATGATAAGTCTGAGGTTCCAGAAACCATCCTCAGCCTCAAGATAGAGAAGAAAACAGATAGTACGCCAGCAAAGAGTTCTATCTCTGTGAGTGGTCAGCTATTGGTCAAAGGACTGGAATTTGATTTGATCTTTAATACTGAAGCCCAGCATACCAGTGTTATTGGCAGCTTCAGTAACCCGGCAGGGGGTGGTGTTGATGTCGAACAGCTAATTACTGGTCTCATAGGTGTTGAAGCCAGTGACTTCCCCCTTAAGTCTTTTAAGATTAAAGATGCTGTCTTAGCTTACGAGAAAAGTAAAACTAAAACAGCTTTATCGAAAATGCTCTTCCTGATCGATATGGATGCAGGCATTGACTTGTCGGGTCTGGGAAATTTGCCGGTGGTGGGTAGTGCCTTTAGTAGTGAGAGTCGCTTGGGGATTGCCTTTACTCCCATCTATGCTACTAAAAATTTCTCCAAGGAGGAACTTGAAGCGATTACCCCCAATATGCCTTCTGGTACTCATTCCCTAACAGAAGCTGAAGGGAAGAAGGGGTTCCATTTGGCTCTAGATGTTCAGCTTGGGGGGGTTGCTATTCCCACTGATCTTCTCTCGGACAGTGAGCAGAAAAGTCTCCCTGGCACAAAAGATGATCCTAATAATGGTCTTGGTTCCAGCCAAAATCAATCCCCGCCTGTGACCCCTCCTGCACCCACTACTGATCTGAAGTGGATTGAGGTGCAAAAGCATCTAGGACCGATTCATGTGCAACGGTTGGGGTTGGGATATGAAAAACCAACCTTGAAATTCGCGATCGATGCCTCCCTGGTTTTTACTGTCCTGAGTCTCAGACTCTATGGTTTGGGAGCCTCTTACAATACCACAACCCATGACCTGGGTTTTTCCATCAAAGGCATGGGACTTGATTTGAACAAAGGACCAGCAAAAATCAGTGCCGATTTTCTAGATGTTGATGGGGACTTTGTGGGACAAGCCTCCCTGAGTATGAGCGAGTTTGCCTTGGCAGCGATGGGTGGCTTTACGTTGATCGATCATCAACCATCCCTGTTTATTTATGCGTTTCTAGATTACCCCTTAGGAGGGCCGGTTTTCTTTTTTGTCGAAGGGATAGCAGCCGGGTTTGGTATCAATCGCCACGTCACCATGCCTGCCTTTGATAAGGTACATGAGTTTCCTTTTGTGGCGGAAGTGTTAAAAACTATGCCTCCACCGATGAAGCCATCCCTGCCGGGTAAAGGTGGCAAGTCTTCTGTACAGGATGACTTGGATAACGAGATGGTTCGGTTGCATCAGTATATTAGTCCTAAGTTAGGGGACTATTTCCTGACAGCTGGGTTGCGGTTTAGTAGTTTTGAACTCCTGCACTGCTTTGCCTTGTTGTTGCTATCCTTTAGTCTTGATGGTCATGTTGAACTTGATCTGTTGGGAATTGTGCAACTGTCGATTCCCCCAGATCCAGAACCGGAAAAAACAGCCTTTCTGGAGTTAGAACTGATCGCGAGTCTTGATTTCACTCGAGGTATTTTTAGTTTCTGTGGCAATATCACCGATCGCTCTTTCCTGATGTCTCCCAACAGTAAGATCTCAGGAGGATTTGCTGCTATTTTTTGGTTTAAGGATGATACCCAAACCAAAGCCGAAGCCGGGGATTTTGTGGTGACTGTCGGGGGTTATCATTCTCAGTTCAAAAGACCCGATTATTACCCACTGGTCAAACGTCTACAATTCACCTGGCCGATTGTCCCCTCGGTGAACGGGAAAGGTACCCTCTATTTTGCCTTAGTTCCCAGTGGCTTTATGGCTGGGGGACTGTTTGAACTGAGTTGGAGTTGTGGACTGCTATGGGCCTATCTCAAAGTCGGTGCTGATTTCCTGATCATCTGGAAACCACTCCACTATCAGGCCAAGATGTACATTGAAATTGGGGTAGGGGCAGAAATTCTGGGGATTCGGGTCTCCGCCACTATTGGGGCAGATTTGAAGATCTGGGGGCCAGAATTTTCTGGTCGAGCCGATTTCGACTTCAAAATTGTCACCTTCCATGTGGATTTTGGCCATGGCAAGCCGAAGCTACCACCCCTCAGCTGGGCAGAATTTAAGGCATCGTTTTTGCCGAAGGCAGCAAACTCCCAGGAACTTGCGCAAGATAAACTGCTCAGTTTTGCAGTAACCGATGGTTTGATTAAGCAACTGAATGATCATACTGGTGCGCCGCCTTCTCGTTGGATTGTTAACCCTAAGCATTTTGTGCTCAATGTTGACTGCCTTGTCCCCCTTTCTGCTTTTACCTTAGATGGTAAGCAGATTAAGGATAATCCTAATATTGATACGGGAGATGACCTAACGATCGGGTCTGATGTCGAGGCATTGGGAATTCTCCCCATGCAAGTAACCAATCCTACTTCAACCCTGGATATTGCAGTTGCTCGAGAAGGGGTTCTTGTTCCTGAAGAATTTTCGTTCCGCAAGACAATTAAGAATTTCCCCGCCGCCTTGTGGGGACAGGGAAAAGAAGCGGGGGAGAAGACGGCAAATGGTAAACGCCTGATTAAAGGAGTGGGTGCTTTGACCCTGAAGCCAGCCAAACTCCCCTTGCCAGGAACAACCTCTTCCATTGAGCGCCGTGTCTTGGATTATGAGCTTTATCCTAAAGAAATTACTGATGATCCAATCAAGGATCAATGTGGAAACTTTATCAAGGGTTACCAGGCACGGCAAACAACCATCAGTCGTCGAGATGCTTCTTTGCAGCAGCAAGATCAGGCCAATCGCCAAGTCATTCACACAGCATTGCGATCGGATCAAGCTAATTCAGTTGCGGTTAAAGAGAGGCGAGATCGTCTACTCACCTATTTAGGGTTCAACCCTGCTGAAACTGTCCGCTTGACCGATGCCCTAGAAAAAGATTTTATTGTTGCCCCTATGGTTTTGGAAAGTAATAAGTAATGAGTAATGAGTAATGAGTAATGAGTAATGAGTAATGAGTAATGAGTAATGAGTAATGAGTGATGAGTAATGAGTAATGAGTAATGAGTAAGGCTTTACTGGCAAGATGCCAGTTCCACAGGATAAACACTTATAATTCCCTTCTACCTCTCCTCTTATTTCTTCCCTCCGAACCTCCGGTCCCCCTCCTTGGAGGGGTTAGGGGTGGGTTCCGCCTCCTGCCTTCTAAAATCTAAAATCTAAAATCTAAAATCTAAAAATGTCAAATTCATTCTATCCCCACCCAGAAATTGCCCCAGACGATAAAATCCACTTTGTGGAATATCATCGACCTGCTTTAAAGTCGGGAGATTATCAGCTAAAAGTTCAACAAACCATCCAGCTTGCCAACAAAATTCCCAAGGAGACTATTGGCGATCGCACGGTAAAATTTTCTGTGCAAGGGGAGCGTTTTGCCCTCAAAAGCAGCGAGATCCACCATGTTTATCCCCCGGAAAACAGCAATGGTATCTTTCATCGGGTACTCCCCCATATTATCCTCAACCGCACCACTCTGCCTTGGGAACGCACCCCCAACGGGGGAACCACAGATGAGATTTTGTCCCCCTCTTGGATGGCGTTGCTGCTGTTTACTGAAGATGAGTTAGGAGGCATTCAGCAGCAGAATGTCACTGTGGAAAAATTGAACAAAGCATCGCAAGATCCTAAGCCTTATTGGAAGCCGCTGCCTAAGGAAACAACTCAGCAAGAGGATCAAGCCGTCACCGTTGTTGATGTCCCCTGGTCAACCTTATCTAAAATTATTCCCACCTACTCAGATTTGCGCCTGATGGCTCATGTTCGTCAGGTGGAGTCGGCTTCTGAAACAAGACCAGATTCTGAGGTAACAATATTAATCAGTCAGCGGCTACCCCCATTAGATAAAAATTGTACAGTTCACCTGGTTTCCTTGGAACAGCGCTACCAACCCTTTGAGATAGAAAGCAATGAAGCTATAGCCTTTGACACATTAAAAGAGCATGGCTATGACATTATTGATTTACGTACTCCAGGGAGTGATCCAGCAAAGTTGCAATTAGTCAAGTTTTTACAACCTTTTGCGGCAGATTCTAAGGTTCAGGAACTTGAATTAGTCTCTGGAGCAACTCCCCGTTACCTGGCTCAACTGAGCAAGGGTTTTACCCAATTAAAGACCAAACCTGAGGGGAAGACGGATGATGAATGGATGCAGCAGACTGTTGAAGACAATTGTGAATATTTATTGGGATTGATCTCAAAAAAAGGAAAGGATGTCCCGGATTATGGTATGGATTTTCATATATGGGCTGACAATCAGCTTTGGCTTGATGTTCAAATTCAAAAAGTCAAGGTGAGAATCGAAGGTCGGACGGTTGAAAGCTTAAAAGCGGTAATTACGCGAGAGAATCAAGAATTTCCTGAAAATGCTGACTCTGATCTTCTGGAGTGGATCAGCGATTGTTTTAGCAGCGAATCTGCACTTAAAAAACTTCATTTAGATCCCAGTCAGACTACAAAATTTGTTGGTTATGATGATCAGGGAAAAGAAATTAAAGTTAATTATTTTCCTTCAACTCTAAGCACAGTCTCAAATGATAACTTATTTTCAAAGATCGAGACCTTAACTCTGGCAACAGATCACTGGAAAACCAATCAATGTCTACCACAGAAATACTATGCTGTAGATAACAATACCGACTTGTTATTGTCAGTATCTTTTGACGACAGCCGTTCTTCAGCAGCACAGACAGCAGGTACAACACCAAAACCGAACAGCACTATTAGCCGTGTCCCGACTCCATTTCC
>JAAHGR010000495.1 GCA_010672425.1 Symploca sp. SIO2E6 | reverse complement strand
ACTACAATTATCAAACTCAACTTTAAATTGACTAAATGGAATAGTCCGAAACACTGAGTATCGAGAGTTGACAAATCCATCTAGCATCTTCAACATAACTGTCTTGCCGAAACCATTGGGACCATGAATAATCGTGATCCGCTCATCCATATTCAAGGGAATCACATGGTCAAAAATGCCAAATAAGCCACTGACAGAAATTTGCTGAATTCGCATCAATCACTGACTCCTGTAGCCATAGACTTGCTTGATGACTTTGATTGGGTGTACCCCATTGTTGCACATATAGGGCCAATGTCTCACTGTTCCGTAGGAACTTCTACATGGTTAGATATGTGGTAAAGAATTGCGATCGCCTCCTCAAGCGAGTAAGATAGGCTACACCATTAGATTTTCTTTGTGTTCTTTGTGCCTTTGTGGTCAGTTTTTCTTTTATGAAGCGTCGTAAGTTTCTTAACCATACTGCTCTTGGTGCAGCAACTACAGCTACCTTAGTTGGGTGTAGTGGAAGCAGCAGCACTCAAACTGTCTCCACTAGAGATATGCCAACGGTGAAGTGGAAGATGGCAACTAGTTGGCCTCAATCCCTAGATACTGTATATGGTGGAGCAGAAACCGTTTGTCAACGAGTGAGTGACATGACTGGTGGACGTTTTACGATTAAGCCTTTTGCCGCTGGTGAAATTGTACCGGGAACTCAGGTTTTGGATGCGGTTCAGGCAGGAACAGTAGAATGCGGTCACACTGCTAGCTATTATTACATTGGCAAGAATCCTGCCTTAGCTTTTGCTACCTCTGTACCCTTTGGACTTAATGCTCAACAGCAGAATGCTTGGTTATATCATGGCGGTGGCTTAGAAGCGATCCAGAAAATTTACTCCGACTTCAACATCATTAACTTTCCCGCTGGTAATACAGGAGCACAAATGGGGGGATGGTTCAAACGGGAGATTAAATCCCTTGCGGATCTCAAGGGCTTGAAGATGCGGATTCCTGGATTAGGTGGTAAGGTGATGGACAGTCTTGGGGTGAATGTGCAGGTGCTACCAGGGAATGAAGTCTTTTTAGCCTTAGAAAGGGGTGCTATTGATGCCGCTGAATGGGTTGGTCCCTATGATGACCAAAAATTGGGCTTAAATACAGCAGCAAACTTCTACTACTATCCCGGTTGGTGGGAGCCTGGACCGACTCTGGATGTTTTAGTGAATCAAAAAGCTTGGGCTGAGCTACCGGAAGTGTATCAGGAAATCTTCAAGACGGCAGCTTTTGAAGCTAATATCAATATGTTGGCTAAGTATGATGCTTTGAATCGTAAAGCACTCAAGGAACTAGTAGACGGTGGAACAAAACTAGTACCTTACAGCCAGGAAATTATGACAGCTGCTCAAAAAACGACGGTGGAACTGTTTGAGGAGAATGCTAGCAACAATGCTAGTTTCAAGGAGGTTTATCAACAGTGGCAGAAATTCCGGGAAGAAATAACTCAGTGGAATCTGATTAATGAGTTAAGTTTTGCTGATTTTGTCGCCGAGAATGGTTGAGGAGGCTCCGAGGCAGAAGGCAGGAGGCAGAAGGCAGGAGGCAGGAGGCTGCAAGTCAGTCCTGATGAAAAAATTTTCACCACCAGGTGATGAAAGTAGACTCTTCCCCATTCCCAATACTGCTCAGTTAAGCTTAAATCCCTCTCCCCCAGCTTTCCTATATGGGAGTTTGCCATAAAACTGGTTTTCTGGTTTGCTAGATTATTGACACCATCTGTAACACCATGGATTTAAACGGAAAAGTAGCCCTAGTAACTGGGGGTGGCATTCGGGTAGGACGTGCTCTGGTTATTGCTCTGGCCAAAGCTGGCTGCAATGTCTTCATTCATTACGGGAATTCTGCTAGTCCGGCAGCTGAAGTGAAAGCAGAAGTAGAGTCCTTGGGAGTACAAGCTATTACCTACTCTGCCAATCTTGCAGATCCTGCTGCTACGGATACAGTTATTCCTCAAGCAGTTGAAGCTTTTGGTAAAGTGGATATCTTGATTAATAGCGCTTCCATCTTTCCAGACGAAGATAAATTTAACCAACTGGATGTTGCTTTGTGGGATAAAATTTTTGCGATTAACCTTCGTGCTCCTTTCCAACTTTCTCAAGCCTTCGCTAAGCAAATACCGCCAGATGGCCAGGGAAAAATTGTTAATATTAACGATGCTCGCATTCCCCGTCCTAACCCTCATAAATTTGCCTATCGCTTGACTAAACGAGGATTGTGGGACATGACGGAAATGCTGGCTTTAGAATTAGCTCCTCGCATTACTGTCAATGCTGTAGCATTGGGACAAATTTTGGAACCACCTGGTGACCCAGATCCCCAAAAGTTTATGGAAGATTATGCAAATCGGAGAATCCCGTTGAAAATTCCTGGCAATACTCAGGTTGTGACGGATAGTGTTCTGTTTTTACTTGCACAAGATTTCCTTACGGGGAGCACGGTTAAGCTAGATGGGGGCGAATATCTTTAAGTAATAAGCCTTAGAGGGACTTCCGCCCCAAAAAGGAGAAGAAGAAACTAGTCAACCAAACAGATATTCAATAGCACAAGTATAGTCTTGAGACTCAGATGCAGATGAAAAAGAAAATGTACGATCAAGAATTCTATGCCAAATATCAGCAAGGTTCTATTCAATCAGCTCAAGTAGTTGTGCCGATGATTATCAATCTCATCCAACCCAAAAGTGTAATTGATGTTGGCTGTGGTGTTGGGACTTGGTTATCTGCATTTGAGAATTGCGGGGTTAATGATTATTTAGGAGTAGATGGTGAATATGTAGACGAAGAAATGCTAATGATACCCCAAGCTAAATATCAAGCAGTTAACCTAGAAAAACCAATTCATTTAAATCGGGAATTTGACTTGGTGATGTCACTAGAAGTAGCTGAACATCTTCCTGCTAACAAGGCAGAAGAATTTGTCAAGACCCTTACAGGACTCGGGCCAGTAATTATGTTTTCCGCAGCTATTCCTTATCAAGGAGGTACGGGTCATGTTAATGAACAATGGCCGGAGTATTGGCAAGATTATTTTCATCAGTATGGATATGTCGTATTCGACGGTATCAGAGCAAAAATCTGGCATGATAAAGCAGTAGAACCCTGGTATCGTCAGAATATTCTACTTTATCTGAGAGAAGATTGTATAGATAGATATCCTGAAGTAAAAAAAGAGGTAGAGGGAAAACAATCCTCACCCCTGGCATTAGTCCACCCTGAGACCTATCTATATAACATTACTAATTTAGCTTGACAAGCTGAAAGAGGGGTAAGGAGGAGTAGTTAAGATTAATTGAGTGCTCCTACCTCCAGGTAAGACTTTAAAAGTTCTAGGAAACTAAGACTAGGATCTTTAATTATTTCCTGGGCATAAATATCCTCCAGTTTCAACATGAGCTCAATATGTTGTTTAGTTACTGATTTTGCTAATTTATTTGTAATATTAATTGTGTCATAATTTATTTTTTCCAAAATTTTTTTCTTGCTGAACATAAAAATCTTAGTTGTATCTTTTGAATTACAAGCAGAGCCTTCACGACGATAATAAATGTGCAATGGTTCTTGACAATATCCAATAGTTTCAATTGTATTAAAAAATGACATCAAAAATATACCATCCGGCATAGCGGGTAAATCTAAATCATAGTAAACATCTATTTTACTGCGATCATAGATATATAAACTTGCAGTATGAAAACATATACGAAAAACATCATGAGGTGTAATATATTCGTCCTGAGGTTGTACACTTAAATTTTCTAAAAATTCATCGGTTTGGCTATCTCTATAATCAATACTGGAAATTGCCGCGCCATACTTTTTCACCAAAGGAATTAAAGTAGATAATTTCTGTGGTTTAAAAGCATCATCACAATCCAAGCAACTTATGTATTGACCTTGAGCAATTTCTAATCCCTTATTTCTGGCATTGCTCTCTCCGGAACCAACTTTACCTGTTGAAGTAAAACGCAAACGGTTATCATAAATGCCATATTGTTGTACAATCTTCTCGTAGTTTTGACAATCATCACTAATAATAATCATTTCCCAATGAGGAAAATCTTGTTGAAGGACACTACGAATTGCTCGTTCTAGGGTATCTTCTCCATAATAAACAGGAGTAATAATAGAAACTAAGGAACTGTTCATTGGCAAGCAAAAAATAAAATTGGGTTTGTCTATTATTCTGTAGCTATGGCATGAAGTTCAGGCTGTAGCCAATCAGCATGTCCATTCTCTGTCAGATCGAGAAATTCCTCAAGATTTTGGCAGCGTCCCTGTTGCATATATTGGCGGAATAAGAGATTGAGGTGGAGATTTTGGGAAAACTCTTCTGTAGCTGCGGTGTTAATTTCTGGAGTGAGATCGAGTTCTCCTGCTGCTAAAAGTGCCAGAATTTTTTTATAGGCTGTTTCCGCCGTGTCGAAAGCTGTGGCCGACTGGGTAATTGAATTTTCCCGTTTGTAGTATTGGTAAAGGGGTTGAGGGTGAACTGCAACTTTCTCCACCCGGCTCAATAGTTCCAAGTTAAACAACACATCAGCAGCAAAAGGTACTTTCGTCCAACCGCCACCCAGAAATTCCCGGCGGAACACAGGGAAGAAGGGGACACGGGGTTGGAGAATGTCGTCGGGTGTGGCAAAGGTAACTACTGTGCGATTGCGAAAAGGACACTTGTAGAGAATTAGATCAGTGTTGTAAACACCAGTATTATCGATCGCAGCACCATAAGTTATCGCCAAAGGCACTAATTCTGCGAGACGGTTAGGTTTGTAGGCATCGTCAGCATCAAGATTGGCAATCACCTCACCAGTAGAAATAGCAATCGCGGCATTTCGAGCAGGAGCCTCTCCCGTACCACACCCTCCTGTAAACGCTTGTTTCAAGCGTGGCTCATTGATACCTTGACCAGATAGCACCGCTAAATAGTCTACCCCATCGTCGGAACCAATAACTGCTTCCCAGTTTTCATAGGTTTGCCCTTGGAGGCTGTTAATGGCTGCGACAATGGTAGTTTCGGCTTGATAAGCCGGGATAACGATACTTACTAGGGGTTGAGAACTATCAGCCATAGTTAGCTAGATCTTTTGCAGAAGTCAAGGAACAGGGAACAATTATAGGGTAAGTTGTCGTTCTTAAGCTAAAACTCTCTCGAGAACCAAGGGAATTGGGAATTGGGAATTGGGAATTGGGAACAGAATTGTTTATTCCTAATCATTACTCATTACTTATTACTCATTACTTATTACTTATTACTCTTGAGAAACACCGAGGCAGGAGGCTCCGAGGCTCCGAGGCTCCGAGGCGAGGGAGGAGGAAGGAGGTTCCAAGGAGGTAGAAGGAGGTAGGAAATAGTGTTTCTCTTATTCAATTGGGGGCGCGAAGCGCACAAGCGGGAGCTCTTGAGAAACACCGAGGCAGGAGGGAAGGTGAAAATTCTCCTGAAAGCCGCATCAGAAAAGCTTTTCAATCCAAAAATCGACACCACTCGGCAAATCGCTGAAACTATTGACTTCTCGTTGAGTGGTGTCGATGCCTTACAGGGAGAGGGTTTGAGTGGTGTGTTTTGCTCAATTTTTACAAGGATATGGTACAATTTTTGGAGTGGTGTCGATTTGGCGGCTGAAACCCTTACTGGGTAAGGCTCCCTGAACGAACTCTTCCCACTCGCTGGGAAATCAACTTGAATGGAAACTGTTTATTTTAACTTTTGAGCCAAAAAAAATCTTCAGCTTCCCACTCGCTGGGAAATCAACTTGAATGGAAACACCAGATAATTCTCTGGATTTGCCCGGTCTTGATAGACCCCTGCTTCCCACTCGCTGGGAAATCAACTTGAATGGAAACGTCTGTTTCTTCAGTAAAGTTACCTCCAAATCTTCCCACTCGCTGGGAAATCAACTTGAATGGAAACATATAGGGGCGTTTAACGCCTAGATCCTGAACTAACCTTCCCACTCGCTAGGGAAACTAATTGAATAGAAACAAATTCAGGAGTAAAAGCTAATCTTCTTCGGGAGATTAGCTCTTTTGTATTAAACAAGTG